>JAAOIF010000079.1 GCA_015163925.1 Candidatus Thioglobus sp. | reverse complement strand
GCTGGAACGGACTTATGATGAATGGAAATATTCGGCCTATGCGCAAAATAATATTCAGTGCCAAGACTGCCATATGGTGCCTGTGGAGACGGCAATTCGGGTGGCTGATGAGATGAAACCAGCGCGAGAATTGGCAAATCATGGGCTCGGCGGCAAGGCGGCAATCGGGGCTGAGAGTGAGCGAGATTTGATTCACGGGCATGCTTTTGTCGGCGGCAATTCGGTGATAACAGCGCAGCTCGGCGATGCGGATTCTTATGAAAAAAGTCTGATTGCCAAAAAACGCTTGCGCTCGGCGGCGGAGTTGGAAATTAGTATTAATAAAATCAAAAATCAGGGCGACTTGCATAATTTAACCGTTAAAGTTACCAATCAGCGCGCCGGCCACCATATGCCCACCAGCCTGACTTTCATTCGTGAATTGTGGCTGCAGGTGGAGGTAACTGACCAAAATAATCGCCTGATTTTTGAGTCCGGCGGCATTGATGAACAGAATGAAGTTGATGAAAATGCCACGATGTTTAAGGCTTATGCGGTGGATGAAAACGGCGCTCCGGCGCAATATATCTGGACTGTGGCAAGGTTTGAGCGGCGCACCACCATTGCTCCTAAGGGGCATCAGTTTGGGCGTTACAATTTTAATGTGCCGGCGGGGACTACTGAATTACGCGTTCGGGCTCGGCTGAATTACCGCTCATTTTCCCAGCATTTTGTCGACCATTTGCTGGGCGAGGGCAAATTAGAAGTGCCAAAAGTGGTGATGAATGACTTGAAAATTATTTACCAAGCCGCAGATTTAAGCGTCAAATCAGAGGTAAATTTCTCAGAAATTGACGAAGTGGAAGCCGAAGGAAATCGCCTATTAGAAGCATATTTAAGCCCGAAAATTGCCATTCAAGAGCAAAAACGCCTCATCCAAGCTTGCAGTGTTTGTCATGGCAAAAACGGCATCAGCACGCAGGACGAGTTCCCAAATCTTGCCGGACAAAATGAAATTTACCTGCTGAGTGCCTTGCGGGCTTACAAGAGTGGCGGGCGGATTGAGCCGCGGATGAATGCGATGATTAAAGATGTTAGCGACAAGCAGCTGCGGGCTTTGGCGGAGCATTACGCTAAAATTTCCAAGTGAGTGACCACCTCTTAAACTCAGCAACACTAAGGCTTTGCGAGAATTACAACCAGCGTCCTGAGGGGGAGATTTCGCTCTTGGTAATTCACAATATTTCCCTGCCGCCGGGCGAATTTGATAATAATTATATTGAGCAATTTTTTAGTAATAAGTTGGATTTTTCCGCTCACCCTTACTTTCAGAATCTGCGTGAAATTAAGGTTTCAACGCATTTGTTGATAAAACGAGATGGCTCAATAATTCAGTTTGTGCCTTTTGATAAGAGGGCTTGGCACGCCGGAAAATCAAACTTTAATGGCAGAGAAAATTGCAACGATTTTTCCATTGGAATTGAGCTGGAGGGAACCGATGATTTGGCTTACACAAATTCGCAATATTCCAGCCTGAATGCCACTATAAAAGTATTAAAATTACACTATCCGATAGCAAATATTGTCGGTCATAATGAGATTTCCCCGAAGCGAAAAACTGACCCGGGCGCGGCTTTTGATTGGAGCAAAATAGATGAAAATAGATGACAAAATAACAAAATTAGCAACAAAAATCAAGCTGATAATTTTTGATGTGGATGGAGTTTTGACCGATGGCGGGCTGTATTTTGCCGCTGACGGCTCGGAGCTGAAACGCTTTAATTCGTTGGACGGGCAAGGGATAAAAATGCTGCAGGCAAGCGGAATTGCGGCGGCGGTAATTAGTGCTAGAAATTCCAAAAGTGTGGATTATCGGATGAAAAATTTGGGCATTGAGCATTTTTATCAGGGGCAAAATGACAAGCTAATTGCCTTTGCCGAGCTGCTGAAAAAGTTAAATATTAGTGCTGATGAAGTGGCTTATATGGGCGATGATGTGATTGATTTGCCGGTAATGCAAAAGGTCGGATTTGCAGTCGCAGTCGCTAATTCCCACGATTTGGTCAAGCAAAATTCTGATTTTATTACTAATAAAAACGGCGGGCATGGAGCGGTCAGAGAGGCGATAGATTTTATCCTCAAGGCGCAAAATAAATTTGATGCTGCTGTAAAAATTTATCTCTCGTGACCGAATTTCAACAACATTGCTACCGCACCTTAAAAACCAAAGTGCCGGCCGGCAAAGTTACTACCTACGGCGGTTTGGCAAAATTAATGGTAGGCAATCCTAATGCCGGTCGCGCCGTTGGTTCGGCAATGAATAAAAACCCATTTGCGCCAGAAGTGCCTTGTCATCGCGTGGTTAAAGCAAATGGCGATTTAGGCGGATTTAATCAGGGCAGTGAAACAAAAATACAACGCCTAAAATTTGAGGGCGTTAGCGTGACGCATGGCAAAATTGTAGATTTCCAAAAAATCTGCGTATGAAGCAAAGTATTATTGGCTATCATCAGGACGAATTTGGCGATTGGGTGGCAGAGTTAAAATGCGGGCATTACCAACATATCCGCCACAATCCGCCATGGATAAATCGAGAATGGGTAATTACCGAAAAAGGCAGAAATTCTAAATTAGGCGAAAAACTGTTTTGCAAAAAATGCGTTGAAAACGCCCCGAAAGATAGTAAATAATTAAAGCTTTTTGCCACGCATTTTGCTAATCATTTGCAACTGTGCCATAGCCTCGGCGAGGGCGGCTTGAGTGGAGACGATGTCGTGGCCGTTGTTGCTGTCGGTCATTGCCTCTTCGGCGCGCTGCTTGGCTTCTAAGGCTTTGGATTCGTCCAAATCATTGGCGCGAATGGCGGTGTCGGAGAAAATTGTTACCGTGTCCGGCTGCACTTCAACGATGCCGCCGGAGACATAAATTGACTCAGTGCCTTGCGCGGTTTGCACTCTGACTTCGCCGGGTTTGAGGACTGATAAAAGCGCCATGTGCTTTGGATAAATGCCTAATTCGCCGGTTGAGGCTGGGGCAAAAACGCATTCCGCCTCGCCAGAATAAAGCGATTCAGTAGCGCTGACGACATCCACTTGAATTAGCATTTCAGCCCTCGTCCGTTTTGATGATAATTAGCGAAATCAGCGCCGCAGCAACGATAATGAAGACATCAATAAATATCCAATATTTGCTATCGTCTAAAATATGGCCGATAAAAGTGCCGAGAACTCCGGCAAACATCAGAATCGACCAAGTCAATCCGTGCGTCTGCTGACTCCGTAAAAACGCCACTCCGAAAGCACTCAGGGCGATAATCGTAAAACTATCAACCAAATTCCAATACTTCACATCGTGCCAGCCCAGCAGAATTCCGGTGCCATTTGTGGCAATTATTAGTAGTAATAATAACAGTGAAATCGGTTTATTTATAATCATAATATCCCCTTTTTGATTAAGTCTTAGCCGCCGCCGCCTTTTCACGGACTTCTTCAATTGAGCCGGTCATATAAAAAGCTTGCTCGGGGACAGCGTCCATTTCCCCATCCAAAATCGCCTTAAAGCCTTTGATAGTGTCTTTTAGAGGGACATATTTGCCCGCCGCACCGGTGAAAACTTCTGCCACAAAAAACGGCTGAGAGAGGAAGCGCTGAATTTTCCGAGCGCGAGAAACTGACTGCTTGTCTGCCTCAGAAAGCTCGTCCATTCCCAAAATCGCAATGATGTCTTTTAGCTCTTTGTAACGCTGCAAAACGCCCTGCACCCCGCGAGCCACTTGGTAATGTTCCTCGCCGACAATCAACGGGTCCAGCTGCCGAGAAGTGGAATCTAACGGATCCACCGCCGGATAAATTCCCAATTCTGCCACCTGCCGAGAAAGCACCACAGTCGCATCCAAATGAGCAAAAGTGGTCGCCGGAGAGGGGTCAGTCAGGTCGTCCGCCGGCACATAAACTGCTTGAATTGAAGTAATTGAACCCTTTTTCGTGGAAGTAATGCGCTCTTGCAACGCCCCCATTTCACTTGCCAAAGTCGGCTGATAACCCACTGCTGACGGCATTCTACCGAGCAAAGCCGAAACCTCCGTGCCCGCCAAAGTGTAACGGTAAATATTATCAATAAATAACAAAACATCTCGCCCCTCATCACGAAAATATTCTGCCATTGTCAAGCCGGTAAGCGCCACCCGCAAGCGATTTCCCGGCGGCTCGTTCATCTGCCCATACACTAATGAAACCTTGTCCAAAACATTTGATTCCTTCATTTCATGGTAAAAATCGTTGCCCTCACGGGTGCGCTCGCCGACCCCAGCAAACACCGAATAGCCGGAATGCTCAATCGCAATATTCCGAATAAGTTCCATCATATTAACGGTTTTGCCGACCCCAGCGCCGCCGAACAAGCCAACTTTTCCGCCCTTCGCAAATGGGCAAATTAGGTCAATTACTTTAATTCCAGTTTCTAATAATTCCGCCGCCGGAGCCAGCTCATCATACGCCGGCGGCTGACGGTGAATTTCCCAATCGGTCTTTTGCCCAATCTCGCCAGCATTATCAATCGGCTCGCCGAGAACATTCATAATCCTCCCCAGCGTTGCCGTGCCGACCGGAACTTTAATCGCCGCGCCGGTATCAGTTACCTCCAGCCCTCGTTTCAGCCCCTCCGAACTTCCCATCGCAATCGCCCGCACCACATTATCGCCAAGCTGCTGCTGAACCTCCAAAACCAAGCCAGTTTCCGTAACCTTCAAGGCATTGTAAATTGCCGGAATATTCTCAGCTGAAAACTCAACATCAATCACCGCCCCAATAATTTGTGTAATTTTTCCTGTTGTCATTTTTTTATCCTATTTTGTAAATTATTAAATCTAAACTGCCGCAGCACCACTAACAATTTCAGAAATTTCCTGAGTGATTGCCGCTTGCCGTGCCTTGTTGTAAATCAACTCCAAATCTTGCACCATATCGCCAGCGTTATCAGTTGCACTTTTCATTGCAATCATCCGCGCGGACTGCTCGCAGGCGACATTCTCAACCAAGCCCTGATACACCAAAGCCTCAATATAACGCACTAATAATGCCTCTAATGCCTCCTGTGCATCGGGCTCATAAATATAGTCCCAGTGGTGATTTATCCCATCAGCCTCATCAATATTCGCGGCAACCATCGGCACTAATTGAGTGATAGTCGGCGCTTGAGTCATCGTGTTTTCAAAAGTATTATAAGCCACTGATAATTGCCCAATTTCGCCGCTGTCATAGGAATCTAACATTACTTTTACCGTTCCTAATAAATCATCAAAATGCGGGGCATCGCCCAAATCCACCAAAACTGATTTGATACTCAGCCCTGAATTTTTAAAAAATGCCGTAGCTTTTTTGCCGATTGTGCAAATATCAACAGTAATATTTTTCGCCTGATAAGCAGAAATTTGCTTGAGCAGATTGCGAAATAAATTAGTATTCAGCCCGCCGCACAAGCCCCTGTCACTGGAAATTATGATAATTCCAACGCGTTTTAACTGAGCCGGAGGTTTTGCACAGTAATCACGCCAAAGAATTATCAGAAAAATTTGCCAAAATGATTCAAAAATTACAAAATATTACCTTGCTAAATCAGTCGGTTTTGCTCAAAGGAGTAAATGATTCTGAG
>JAAOIF010000078.1 GCA_015163925.1 Candidatus Thioglobus sp. | reverse complement strand
AAGCAACTCTGGCGGCGGTGATTATTATGGCAGTAATTAATCTGATTAAATTCGCCCCGATTATCCACGCTTGGAAAGTTGAAAGGCATGACGGCGTGGTGGCTGTGCTGACTTTTGTGCTGACTTTATTGTATGCGCCGCACTTGGAAAGCGGAATTGTGATTGGCGTGATTTTGTCATTGGGGCTGTTTTTGTATCGGACGATGGAGCCGCGATTTACCGAATTATCCGCCCACGATGGCTCAACCATGCTGGTTAATGCGCTTGAAAATAAACTTGACCGCTGCGAAGTTGTCTCAATTGTCAAATATTCTGGCTCACTTTATTTTGCTAATGCCGGTTATTTTGAGGACAAAATACTCAAATTAATTGCCGAAAAAAACGAGTGCCTGAAATATATTATCGTTGATATGGCAGGAATTAACCAAATTGATGCCAGCGGCGAAGGGGTGTTATCTGGCCTGTTAGAACGCTGTTCTGAGAATGGCGTGGAGATTTTATTTGCACGCACAGAAGGCATTGAGCTGATTTTGCAGCGCTCCGGTTTTGTCGCTAAATTTGGCGAAAGCCGCTTCCACGACAGGCGCACAGACGCTTTGCGTTATGCTTGGTCGGAATTAGGTGACGCTCAGGCCGCCTCAAAAAGCCCACTCAAACATTTGATTTCATAATTTTTCTGCCACCCTGAACAAAACCCTGTCACCCTGAACTTGATTCAGGGTCTCATCCAGTAAGTAAAGTCTTTTTTACAAGGCGAGATTCTTAAATCTTGTTCAGAATGACAATGTGTTGGGAGTTCAGAATGACAAGTGAGTTCAGAATTACAAAACTACAAAATACTGCTGACTGCGGCGATGCCTTGAGCGCCGAGCTGGTGGGATTTTTGGGTGTCGGCAGAGGTCATTCCGCCTAAAAAATATACTGGAATGTTGAGTTTTTGGGTGATGGCAGCGGCGGTTTTCCAGCCGATGGGGGCGGCGTTTGGGTGGGTTTTGGTGGGCTGCACGGGGGAGATTGTGACAAAATCTACGCCGCTGGTTTGGGCGCTTATGGCTTCGGATAAATTGTGGGCGGAAGCGCCGAGCAGCTGGTTTTTGCCGCATGGGCGCTGGCGTAATTCCAACATTTCCGCAGTGGTCAGATGCCAGCCGTTAGCGATGTTTTCAGTGAAATTTTTATTAGGAATATTGAGTAATAGCTTTGTGCCAAGTTGCTGGCATTTGTTGCTAAGTTCTTTGATAAAGTGGCGATTGAGGCAAACTTTGCTGCGAAGTTGAATAAGTTTAATTCCACTATTTAGGTGCAAATCAAAAGCATTAATCCACTCAGAACTCTGATGATTTTGCGCTGGAGTAATCCAATATTTATCTGGCAAAATCAGCGAATTTATGAAAATTTGCAAGGTCGGCAGCAAGTTGTAATCGGGCAAATTCTCAAGCTTCACCCAAGCAATTTCCTGCCCCTCTTTGCCCTGAAAATTCTTGCCGTCTGGCACGCCGCTGTGAGAATTTATATTATAAATATTAAGTATTACTTTACGCTCAGGATACTGATATGAAAGGGTTTTGAGCCAGATGAGCTGGCTCGGCTGAACGCCTAATTCCTCATTTAGTTCCCGAATAATGGCTGCCTCATTTGTTTCATTTGGCTCAATTTTGCCGCCGGGCAGCTCCCAAAATCCGGGCATAAATTGGTGAGTTTGGCGTTTGGAAATCAGCAATTCCCCAGCCTGATTACGCAAAACGCCGACAACTGCCTTGATGGTTTCCACAATAGTCCTCAGGTAAAATAATGCTATTTTAGCACCGAGTGCCGTTTTGGATATATTTAGTAAAATTGAAATGATGAAAATCCACGCCGACCTGCTGGCTGAAAACCTTATGGGCATTGAGAAAGAGGGTCTGCGAGTTGCCAGAAAAGGTGGAATTTCTCAAGCCGCTCACCCTAAAATTTTCGGCTGTGCGCTGACCCATCCGCATATTACTACTGATTTTTCCGAGTCGTTAATTGAATTAGTAACTCCGCCGAAACGCAGTGCTGATGCGGCTTTGAGCTTCCTGCACGACACTCAGCATTATTTGTATCAGCACCTGCCGAAGGACCAAATTTTCTGGCCAGCGAGTATGCCTTGTGTGATTCGCGGCGAGACTTACATTCCGATTGCAGAATACGGTTCGTCCAATCAGGGGCTGATGAAAACGGTGTATCGGCGAGGGCTGGCAAACCGCTACGGGAGTGTGATGCAAGCCATCGCCGGGGTGCATTTTAACTATTCGTTTGCGCCAGATTTTTTGGATAAATATCGGCAATTACTCTCGCCGAACAAGGCATTTAATACATTTTCAAATGAAATTTATATGAGCCTGACCCGCAATGTGGTGCGGTTTGGCTGGCTGATACCTTATCTGTTTGGGGCTTCGCCGGCGGTTTGCAAGTCATTTCTCAAGGGTTATCACCAGCATTCTTTGGTTGAATTTAACGCCTCAACCCTGTATGAGCCTTACGCCACCTCACTTCGCATGGGCGATATTGGTTATCAGAATCTGGCTGAGGACGAGGCTGGAGTCAAGGCAAATTACAATTCGCTTGGGCATTATGTCAATTCTATGCAGGCTGGAATGCAGACGATTTGCCCCGAATATGAGCGATTTCAGACGAATTCTGGCGAAAATTATCAGCAGCTCAACAGTAATATTTTGCAGATTGAAAATGAATATTATGCCTCAGTCCGCCCGAAGCCGAAACCTGATGCCGGGCACACGCCGCTGGAGAGTTTATTGGCTCATGGAATTGATTATATTGAGCTGCGTTCGCTTGATGTAAATCCCTTGCTACCGCTGGGAATTGACGCTTCGCAAGTGTATTTTTTGGAGGCATTTTTGTTGTTTTGCTTGCTGGAAAATTCACCGCTAATTTCCACCAAAGAGCAATTTGATATTGATAATAATGACCAATTAGTAGCGCATGAGGGGCGGCGGCCGGGGCTGAAACTCAGGCATAAATCAGCGCCAATTACTCTTAAAAATTGGGGCAATTCTCTGGCGCAAAAAATCAGTGCTTGCGGCGGACTTTTGAGCCTAAAACATCAGCAAAGTGTTAGCAAAATAACAAAGGCATTTACTACGCCTGAGCGCACTCCGGCGGCGATGGTTTTGGAGCAAATGCAAGCTGCTGAGTTAGGGTTTTTTGATTATACAAAAAGTCTGGCAAAGCAGCATCAGCAACGGTTTTTAGCAGAAAAAATCAACCAAAAACATTTTGCTTATTTGGACAATCAAGCGAAAATATCTTGCCAAGCCCAGCGTGAAATTGAAGACTCCGACAAGGTCAGTTTTGATGTGTTTTTAGCCAATTATTTTAAGCGATGAAAAGCACAACTATTTGCGCATTAGCAAGCTCTGTCGGCAAGGGAGGAATAGGCGTAGTAAGGGTTTCAGGGGAAATAGCAGCTGCAATCGGCGGCAAAATGTTAGGCGAATTGCCCCAGCCCAGACAGGCAAAATATGGCTGGTTTGTTGATAAAAATGGAGTGAAAATTGACAAGGGAATTGCCCTATTTTTCCCCTCTCCAAATTCATTCACCGGCGAGGATGTGCTGGAATTACAAGGGCATGGCGGCATTAGTGTTATGAATAATTTGCTCTCAGCGGCGCTGGAATTTGGAGCAGTTGCCGCCGAGCCGGGGGAGTTTTCCAAGCGAGCTTTTTTGAATGGAAAAATGGACTTGCTGCAAGCCGAAGCCGTGGCAGATATTATTGATGCAAATTCAACACAGGCGGCGCGTTCGGCGCTCAGGTCGCTGTCTGGCGAGTTTTCTGAGCAGGCAAATGCGCTGACGAAATCCATTATTGATTTGCGAGTTTTTGTGGAAGCCAGCATTGATTTTGCCGATGAAGAAATTGATATTTTGCAGGCTGATAAAGTCAAAATTAAGCTTGAAAATATCTGCCAAGAAATCGCCAAAATCCTCAAATCCGCCGAGCAGGGAGCGATTTTGCGCGAGGGGCTAAATGTGGTGATTGCTGGCAAGCCGAATGCTGGAAAATCGTCATTACTAAATGCTCTGACGCGGCAGTCCAGTGCGATTGTAACGGATATTGCCGGCACCACTCGTGATGTTTTGAAAGAGACAATTCACCTCAACGGTTTGCCGCTAAATATTATTGATACTGCCGGGCTGCGTCCGAGTGATGATGTGGTGGAAAAGGCCGGTATCAAGCGGGCTTACGCCGAAATTGAGCAAGCGGATGTGGTGCTTTTGGTGTTTGATGCAAGTGCTGATGAGGCTGATTTTTCATTACTATCGGAGCGCGCGGATTGCAAAAATTTGCTGCTAATTAAAAACAAAATTGACCTCACAAAAGAGCCGGCAACAAGGCAAATTATTGATGGAAAAGTGCAATTTTCAATTAGTGCAAAAAGTGCTGATGGCTTGGAATTATTATCCGCTGAATTGGCAAAAATTGCCGGTTTTGACGGCTCAACTCAAGGGGTGATTTTGGCACGAAAACGCCATATTATTGCTCTTAAAAATACACTTGAGGCAATGAAATCTGCGCAGGCTCAGTGGGAAAATGGCGCTGTGGAGCTGGCAGCACAAGACTTACGGGACGGCGGGCAAAGTATGGGAAGTATTACTGGCGAGTTTTCGGCGGACGATTTGCTTGGTGAGATTTTTTCCTCTTTTTGCATTGGAAAATAGCATTACTGGCAGGAAAAATTTATGAATATTAAGGCAAAATTTTATCTTTATTTATTAGTAACAGTGGCTTTGTCGCCGCTTTTGCTGAGTGCGGCGGCGGCGTTTTATCATTCGCAAAATGTGCTGGAAGGGCTTTTGGTTTTGTTGATTTTATTGATTTATTTGGGCTTGTATTTATCAATTCGGCGTGATTTTTTGCTGCCATTTAACCACTTAAAAAAATGGGTAATTGAATATAATTTTGACCAAAGTGCGCGGCTGAATGATGTAGAAAAAACCACTTTTCAGCCGGTGGCACAAGCGATTAACCATTTGATTGACGAAAATCAATATTTATATGACGATATGGAAACTGTTTTGCACAAGCAAATTGAGCGTTTGAGCCAGAAATCTGCCTCGTTGGAAACGCTGTATGGGGTGTCTTCAAAGCTAAATACGATGAATTCTGCGGCGGATTTGTTTGAGCATTTTTTGGATATTTTTGTTAATATGACCGGTGCGGCATCTGGCGTGGCGCGGAGTTTGAATGAAAATGGCGAGCTGCATTTGGTTGCCGAGCGTGGAGTTTTGCAGGCTGATGGGCAAGTGTCTGATGTGCTGGCGAGCGATTGCCTCTGCGGCGATTTGGCGACAGCGCAGGATTCGCATGTGCAATTTAGCGTGCATACTTGCGGAAAATGTGTTGGCAAAAAGTCGCAAAATCAGGCAAATGTTGGCACGATTTTTATCCCACTTCGCTATCACGGCAAGACTTTGGGCGTGTTTAATTTATTTTTTGACACTGAGCCATCGCTGGCGTTTGATGAGCGCGCATTGTTTGCATCAATTGCCGATAATATCGCTATTGCCTTGGATAAAGCTCGGCTGGATGAGGAAGCAAAACGCTTGGTAGTTTCGCAGGAACGTAGCGATTTCAATTCCAAGCATAGCGCCTTGGTGGAT
>JAAOIF010000077.1 GCA_015163925.1 Candidatus Thioglobus sp. | reverse complement strand
ACTTGCAGGCAGGCTTTGAGGATGTCGGCGGTGTCAGGTGATGGTAATTGAAGCAACTGGGACATTTGTAGGCGCTGGGGCAGTAATTGTAATAGTTTGCTGGTCGGTCTGTCCGTCTGCTGTGGCAGTAACAATTACCTCACCGGCGGCAGTGGTGGAAAGCACATTTCCATTGCTTAAAGTAGCACCAGTTGAGCCAGCATTAGTAATTGCCCAAGTTAGGTCTGGGTCAGTGGCATCGTTCGGCGACACAGTTGCCTCTAAAGTGAGGTCAGTTCCAACCTCTACGGTATTAGCAGAAGTTATGGAAACTGAGGCGACTGGGACATTTACAACCGGTGGGGCTGCAACTGTGATAGTAATGCTGGCATCTCTGATGCAACGCGTATTATTAGCGTATGCTCTAGTAGTGGTATTTGTAGAAAAACCCCCCCAATGTCGTTTTGAAAGCCAATAATCGGCGCATAATATCCGCTGTTTTGAGCAAACGAAATCAGCTGCAAATGCTCATAAACCTTGGCGTTTGGATTATCCTCAATCCGCAGCCGGCGCTCTTCAATTACCACTTTTCTTTCCTTTTCAAACTCAGTTTTCTGCAACACTAAATTTTGCATTCGGTCGGCTTCCAATTCCAGCGAAAGTGCCAATTTTGACTTGTGCATTTTTTGGTAATAAGCGCTGTAATCTCGGGAAGTAAAAGCGTTATCAGTGCCGCCATTTTTAGCAATAATTTTGGAAAATTCACCAGCCGGATATTTGCTGCTGCCCTTAAACATCATATGCTCCAACATATGCGAAATGCCAGTTAAACCGCTGTGTTCATCACTTGAACCCACCTTGTACCAAAGCTGAGAAATGAAAACCGGAGCCCGATTATCAACCTTAACAATAATTTTCAATCCGTTTTCAAGGGTTGATTTTGTTACCCCAAAATCCTCAATTTCAGCAATGGAAAAAGTGGAAAAAGTAGTAAAAATAACAAAAATTAATGCTTGAGCCATTTTTTCCAATTCACTCTAAAACCCAGTAGTAATAAGGTAATAATCGCATAAATCAGCGGCTCAATATCAGTTGCCGACTTGGCTTGCCAGTAAAAATGCACGGTCGCCAAAATGGCAATTAAATAAATCATTTTATGCAGTTTTTTCCAGCGTTTTCCCAAGCGTTTTACCATTTTATTGGTTGAAGTTGCCGCCAGCAAAAATAGCAAAATAAATCCACTAAAACCAATAGTAATATAGGGGCGCTTGACAACATCTTCCAAAATATATTCCAAGCTAAACTGCTGGTCAATCAGGAAAATACTCAAATGCAAACTGGCATAAAAAAAGCAAAAAACGCCAATCATTCGCCGATATTTGATAATGGAAAATGGGGTGATTTTATTCAGCGGAGTAATCAGCAAACTCAGCAGCAAAAACCTAAACGCCCACTGCCCGGTCGGGTTGGTAATTTCCTCAATCGGGTCAATTAAATTACCTGCAAAAATATCAAATAAAAGCTGTAAGAATGGGGCTAAAAGCAATATAAATAGTAATGGTTTTTGCCAAGAAATGCTCATAAAAATTAGTAATTTTTGCGCAAATCCACGCCGGCATACAGGTGTGAAACTTCGTCTTTATAGCCGTTAAAAAGTTCGGTTTTGCGTTTTTCTGGGGCGAAAAAACTGCCTCCTCCAATCACCCTCTCACGCGCCTGAGACCAGCGCGGATGGTCCACATTCGGATTAACATTTGCATAAAATCCATACTCTTTTGCCGCTTGGTCCTGCCAAGTATTTATCGGCTGAGTCTCAGAAAAATTGATAGATACAATGGATTTAATGTTTTTAAAACCATATTTCCACGGCACCACCAGCCGTATCGGAGCGCCATTTTGATTCGGCAAAACCTTGCCATACAAGCCAACTGCCAGCAGGCTCAAAGGGTTCATCGCCTCAGCAATCGTCAGCCCTTCGGTGTAAGGCCAGTTCAAAATCGGACGCTTCTGCCAAGGCATTTGCTCAGGGTCCAGCAAGGTTTCAAACACCACATATTTTGCCTTTGAAGTCGGCTCAAAACTCTTCAGCACACTCGCCAAAGGCACGCCCACCCAAGGAATTATCATTGACCACGCCTCCACGCAGCGGAAGCGATAAATGCGTTGTTCCAACTGATATGGAGCAATAAAATCCTCCAAATCGTAATTGCCTTTTTTCAAGCATTCGCCGGAAACCTTTATGTGCCAAGGCTTAGGCTTGAGAGTGTGGGCGTTTTTGGCGGGGTCACGCTTGCCGGTGCCGAACTCATAAAAATTATTATAATTGCTAATTTGCTTGAAGGAATGCGGTTTTAAGCCCTTGCCGTAATCGGTCATTTTGACTTTATCAAGCAAGCTGCCGCCCTTTGTGCGTTCTGCCGAATTGCTTGAATTTGCCAGTAACAAACCGCCAGCGCCAGCGCCGATTGTAGCCGTCAAACCTAAGCCGCTGGAGATAAATTTACGGCGATTAAGGTAATATTTTTCATCAGTAATATGGTGTTCAGTGATTTTTTTCATACTAAAATACCCATAAAATTAGCCCATTATACATCTCAAATATAGCAAAATTTGCGTAAAATCATACTTTTGCCACGCTAAATTAATTGTGTTTAATTTCCTCAAAAAAGACCCGTCCAAACCGTCAAAATCTGCCTCACTCAAAGATAAATTAAGCCAATCCAAAAGCAAGCTCGGAGGCGGATTATCAGCCTTATTATTAGGCAAAAAACAAATTGATAAAAAGTTATTAGAAGAGCTGGAAACCCTTTTAATTACTGCTGATGTGGGAATTTCCACAACTGCTAAATTATTACAATTAGTAACTCAAAATGCCTCCAGAAAAACACTAAAAAACTCGGAGGATTTGTATCAATTTGTGAAAAATGAATTAGCAAAATTACTGCCAGAAAACAGCCGGCTTGACACTAATATTAATGAAACTTTTGTGATTTTAGTGGTCGGAATTAACGGCGCTGGCAAAACTACAACCATCGGCAAATTAGCCAAAACCTTGCAAAATCAGGGCAAAAGTGTAATGCTTGCCGCCGGCGACACTTTCCGCGCCGCCGCGGTTGAACAGCTGAAAATCTGGGGGCAACGCAACAAAATTCCGGTGATTTCGCAAGGCTCTGGCAGCGATTCCGCCTCAGTAATTTTTGATGCTTACGAATCTGCTAAAGCCAAAAATATTGATATTTTAATTGCCGATACCGCCGGCCGGCTGCACACTCAGGGCAATTTAATGCAAGAATTGGAGAAAATTAAACGCGTCCTCAGCAAGCACAACGCCGCCGCACCGCATGAAACCATGCTAATTATTGATGGAAATTCTGGGCAAAATGCGGTTAATCAGGCGCTTGAATTTCACCAAACTATCGGGCTAAATTCCGTTAGTATTACCAAATTAGACGGCACGGCCAAGGGCGGAGTTCTGTTTGCAATTAGCGCTGAGGTCAAGCTTCCAATCCGCTACATCGGCGTTGGAGAAGGGATTGACGACCTCAAGGAATTTAATTCAGCAGAATTTATTAATGCTTTATTTGACTAAAATTTGCTGCTAATGGCAAAATTTTCCCTCAAAGATGCACTATTTAATCGCAAAAAAGTTGCCTATTTAGCAGCACTAATTAAAGCGGCTTACCCTGAATTTAAAGAGCGGAAATTTACCCAACAAATCCTCCAGCAATTTCCAAATTTAGCACTCAAACAACGCATCAGTTGCATCAGAAAACACTTGGAAAAACACTTGCCGAATGAGTTTGAGGCAGCATTAAATATCATTTTATTATCCTTGCCTGATGAATTAGATGCCGCCAAAACCGATGGCGATTTTGGCGATTATATTTTTGCCCCTTTGGCTGATTTTATTGCCGCTAATGGCTTGGAAAATCGCCACTTAAATTTATCACTAAATGCTTTAGCCAAAATCACCAAACGCTTTAGCGCAGAAGATTCTATACGCTATTTTATCAATCAATATCCGCAGCAAACATTTGCCTTTATGCAAACAATCTCACGCTCGAAAAATTATCATCAGCGCCGGCTGGCATCCGAAGGTTTGCGCCCAAAATTGCCTTGGTCAATTAGCATTGATTTTGACTATCAAAAATCAATTCAGATTTTGGATGAATTGTATTTTGACAATACGCGATTTGTCGTGCGCTCGGTGGCAAATCACCTAAACGATATTGCTAAATTTGATGCCGATTTAGTTATAAAAACATTGCAAAAATGGCACTTAGAAAATAAGCAAATAAATCAAAAAGAAATGGATTTTTTAACCCGTCACGCGCTCAGAACTTTGGTCAAACAAGGCAATATTCCGGCACTAAAATTACTTGGCTATCAGGCTAATCCAGCCATTTTTGTGAGTGATTTTAAACTCAATAATAAGCAAATTTATTTAGGCGATTATCTGCAATTCTCGTTTCAAATTACATCAAAAATATTACAAAAAACGCAAAATCTGATGCTTGATTACAAAATTATTTACCCGTCAAAGGGCAAAAAAATATCTGCAAAAGTATTCAAAATTAAAAAAATAATACTCCAAGAAAATGAGTCAGTTTTAATCAAAAAGAAACACTTATTTAAGGCTATGACCACTAAAAAATTGCACTTTGGCAATTATCAAATACACTTGCAAATTAACGGTGAAATATTCGCAAAACAAAGTTTTTGCTTGCGATTTTTGTAATAATCTGGCGGAAAATAAGATGATTTTGTTGGAAAAATGCTGGTAGAATAATTTTGAATAATTTGAGGAGAAGAATATGTTAGAAAAAATGGATAATTGCCCTTACACCTTGCTGGTCGGGCGGGTTTTGTTAGTGTTGATTTATTTTATTGGCGGATTCGGTTTATTATCTGGCAGTTTGCCGATTGGTTTTGCCGAAAATGGAGGACTAATTGCCGTGCCGGCGTTTTTGGTTTGGATTGGTTTTGGCATTAAATTATTTGCTGGTCTGGCGGTGATTGTGGGCTTTCAAACTCGCATTGCCGCTCTGGCTTTGGCGATATTTACCGTTGCCACAGCGCTAATATTTCACGAATGGTTTGGCAATGTTTTTATGAAAGAATTGTCAATGATTGGCGGCTTGCTGATTTTAGCAGCAACTGGCGCCGGAAAATTTAGCTTAGATGGCAAATAATTAATGGTGATTTGCGCATTATTCAATGGCTTGACTTGGGTATGACATTTCTAAAACTATACACTCTTCTTCAGCAATAAATGGCCCATGCACTTCACCTGGAGGGCGACTGGCGTAATCCCCTTGTTCTAACCATTTATTAAATGCCTTGTCGTATAGGCGGCCCTGAATAATCATAATCTCTTCTGGATAATTATGACTTTTCGCACCAAATGATTTTGTGTCTGTGTTTGCTTTGAAGCGAGTTAAGCGCGTGTAATCGCCATTTTGCTCATCAATGGCAAGTGTCAACTGCTCAAGTTGTCCATCAGAATCCTCAATTATTTCCCATTTGTCATGGCTTTTATCAAGAGTATTCCAATAAGTAATTGTGCTTTTAGACATGATTGTTTTATTTCCTATATTATTTGACTGCCAAATCGCCCATGCGCTGTGTCATATTTCAGCATATATGCCAAATAATCATTGTCTAAAAGGTCGTTAATTCCGACCAC
>JAAOIF010000076.1 GCA_015163925.1 Candidatus Thioglobus sp. | reverse complement strand
AGTCAGTTCTGGCAAGACGATTGAGGGAGTTTTCGGCGGCGTTTTTGGGGCTTTGAGTGTTACTGGAATTTGGATGCTGGCGGCTGGAAATTCAGACTGGCGGCTGCTAATAATTGCCCTTATCAGCGCCATTTTTTCAGTGGCTGGCGACCTCTACATCAGCATTTACAAGCGTGAGGCTGGGGTCAAAAACTCCGGCAAAATCCTGCCCGGACACGGCGGCGTGCTGGACCGAATCGATGGACTTTTAGCCGCCACGCCGATTTTTGTGATAGGAATATTCTTGTTATGAAAAATATTACAATCCTCGGGGCGACTGGCTCAATCGGCGATTCTACCTTGGCTGTGCTGGATTTGCATCCGGATAAATTTCAGATTTTTGCTCTGAGCGCTAATACTAATTGGCAAAAAATGTTGGATTTGTGCCAAAAATATCAGCCCAAAATTGTTGTAATGAGGGATGAAAAATCGGCTGAAAAATTGCAAAATGGATTAAAAAATTCAAGCAAAAATTCAAGCAAAAAATCAGCAAATAACACTCAAATTTTAGCCGGAAAACAAGCCTTAAATGATATTGCCGCAGCCGCTGAAACCGATTTCGTCATGGCAGCAATTGTCGGCGCAGCCGGTATGGAATCAGGCTTGGCGGCGGCGCAAGCGGGCAAACGGGTGCTGCTGGCAAACAAGGAATCGTTGGTGCTGGCTGGGGATTTATTTATTAATGCGGTGCGGGAAAATAATGCTGAATTAATTCCGGTGGATTCTGAGCATTCGGCGATTTTTCAATGCCTGAGTGGGCGGTCGGGCTTGAGCAAAATTCAGCTGACGGCTTCGGGCGGGCCGTTTTTGCATACTCGGCTGGAAAAGCTGCAAAATGTTAGTGTTGCTGAGGCAATTAATCATCCGAATTGGTCAATGGGGCGCAAGATTTCGGTGGATTCGGCAACGATGATGAATAAGGGCTTGGAGGTAATTGAGGCGCATTATTTGTTTGGGCTGGCGGCTCGGCAGATTGAAGTAGTAATTCACCCGCAATCAATTCTGCATTCTTCGGTGTATTTTGCTGATGGCTCAACCATTTCGCAGCTCGGCCGGGCGGATATGCGGAGTGCGATTGCTTATGCTTTGGCGTATCCGCAGCGAATGGATTCTGGGGTGGCGGCGCTGGATTTGGCGGAGGCCTCGCCGCTGGAATTCTATCCGCCGGATTTGGATAAATTTGCCTGTTTGCGCTTGGCGTTTGCGGCTTTGGAGCAAGGCGGAAATGCTTGTGCGGCGCTGAATGCGGCAAATGAAGTGGCAGTTGATGGATTTTTAAATGGCAAAATTGGCTTTTTGGATATTGCCAAAATCATTGAAAAAACCTTAGAAAAAATGCCAAATTTGCCGGTTGATAATTTGCAAAATATATTGGAAAATGACCAAAAATCTCGGCAAATTGCCTTAGAATTATTACAAAAATTATAAATTATGCTAACACTTTTTGAGACTAATTTGCCTCTGCCGCTGCTGCAAAAGGGCAAAGTGCGTGATATTTATGCCCTTGACGGCGGGCGGCTGCTGATTGTGACCACCGACCGCCTGAGTGCTTTTGATGTGGTTTTTGCCGAGCCGATTAGTGGTAAGGGCAGGGTTTTGAGTGCGGTGGCGGATTTTTGGTTTGCTAAAACTGAACAGATTATTCCAAATCATTTGACCCATCAGCCGCTTGAAAGTGTGCTAAATTCGGCGGAAATTTCACAAGTTGAAGGTCGGGCAATTATCGTTAAAAAGCTTACTCCACTGCCGGTTGAGGCGATTGTCAGAGGCTATATTATTGGTTCTGGCTGGAGCGATTATCAAAAAACTGGCTCACTTTGTGGGCTCAAATTACCAGTAAATTTGCAGCTTGCAGAAAAACTCCCCGAGGCGATTTTCACCCCGTCCAGCAAGGCCGCAGCCGGCTCGCATGACGAAAATATTAGCTTTGCAAAAACCGAGAAAATCATCGGCGCAGATTTAGCCAAGCAAATCAAAAATGTAAGCCTAAAACTTTACAATTTCGCCGCCGAATTTGCCCTCAAAAGAGGCATAATAATTGCTGACACCAAGTTTGAATTTGGCTTGGACGAAAACCAAAAACTCACACTAATGGACGAGGTTTTAACCCCAGATTCATCGCGTTTTTGGTCGGCAAAAGACTACAAAATCGGCAGCAGTCCCAAGAGTTTTGACAAGCAAATTATCCGTGATTATCTGCAAAAATTAGATTGGAACAAAACTCCGCCAGCACCAAAATTACCCGCTGAAATCATCCAAAAAACTGCCAAAAAATATCAACAAATTCAGGAAATTTTATGCAATTAAGCGGCTTAATTCAAAAAATGCAAGTCTCATTGAAAAATGAGAAAGTCTTTTACCGCTTGCCGATTGGGGCGGATTTGGTGGAGATGAATGGCTTGGTGGGGCAGGAAATTTCGCTGGAATTTAATGGGCAAATCACTTGCTCAAACTGCGGCAGGCGTACTAATAAAAGCTATTCGCAAGGATTTTGTTACCCGTGCTGTCAGGCGCTGGCTCGGTGCGATTTGTGTATTATGCGCCCAGAAACTTGCCATTATCACCTTGGCACTTGCCGTGAGCCGCAGTGGGGACTGGAAAATTGCTTTGTGCCAACGCTAATTTATTTGGCAAATTCCTCCGGCGTGAAGGTCGGAATTACTAAGAAAACCAACACTCCGGACCGCTGGATTGACCAAGGGGCGGTGCAGGCTTTGCCGATATTAGAGGTGGAAAGTCGGCTGGAATCTGGCAAGTTTGAAGTCGCCCTCAAAGCCTTCGTAACCGATAAAACCAACTGGCGAAAAATGCTCAAAAACGAGGTGGAAGTGCTAAATTTGCCCGCCATCAGAGACGAATTATTTGGCAAAATTGATATTACTAATGCCATAAAATTAGACGCAAAACCGCTGGAAATTCACTACCCGGTGCAAAAATATCCCAGTAAAATCACCTCATTAAGTTTTGACAAAACCCCAATAATTTCCGGCGTTTTACAAGGCATCAAGGGGCAATATTTACTATTAGACGGCGGAGTTTTGAACATCAGAAAATTCGGCTCGTATGATTTAACCCTAAAGTATTGACAATGTAATTACACTATGCTAATATTTAATTATGAGATTTGAATGGGACGAAGCCAAAAATCAGCTAAATCAAAAGCAACACGGCGTTAGTTTTGATGAGGCAAAAGAGGTTTTTTCCGACCCATTGCAAGTTTCTAAATTAGATTATCGGTTTAATTATTTTGAAGAAAGATGGGTAACAATCGGCACCACAGAAAACCACAAATTATTAGTGGTAGTTAATTTATTTTTTGCCAAAGACGGCAGTGAAATTATCAGAATTATTAGCGTTAGAAAACCTGACAAACAAGAAAGGAGCATGTATGAAAACACCTGAAGAAAGAGCAATTTATGATGATTTTGAATTGCCAGAACATTACGATTTTACTGGCGGAATTCGTGGCAGATTTTACCAGCCGAAAAAAATTCCGACCTCAATGAGGCTTGACGATGACATTTTAATTATTCTAAAAAAAGAGGCAAGCGAGAAAAAAATCGCCTACCAAACGCTGATAAATAGCTTGCTGCGGAAGCATGTGCAAAGCTTTAAATTAGAAAAATAAAATGCCAGAATTGATAATTGAAGAGTTGCAAATCGGCGGCGGGGAGGCTTGTAAAATCGGCGATAATGTCAAAATGCACTACTCCGGCTGGCTGACAAATGGCAAAAAATTTGACTCTAGTATTGACAGAAATCAGCCATTTGATTTCACCCTCGGCGGCGGCGAAGTGATTGCCGGCTGGGAGCAAGGAATTGCTGGAATGCGGCTCGGCGGCAAGCGCAAACTCACCATTCCCGCAAAACTCGGCTACGGCGAAATCGGCGCTGGCAAAGCCATTCCACCGAATGCAACCCTGATTTTTGATGTTGAATTATTAGCCATAAATGAATAAAAATTTCCCCAGAATCAAACGCCTGCCGGCTTATGTTTTTGCGACTACGAATGCGTTGAAGGCACAGGCTCGGGCGCGCGGCGAGGATATTATTGATTTTGGAATGGGCAATCCTGACCAGCCGACTCCAAGTCATATTGTGGAAAAATTAGTTGAGGCGGCGCGCCGTCCGGACACCCATCGCTACTCGGCTTCAAAGGGCATTCCGCGGCTGCGGCAAGCGATTACAAATTGGTATAAAAATCGCTTTGGCGTGGATTTGGATTTTGAGACCGAAGCCATTGTAACCATTGGTTCTAAAGAGGGTTTGGCGAATTTGGCGCAGGCGATTGTCGGCGCTGGGGACACAGTTTTAGTGCCGAATCCGGCTTATCCGATTCACCCTTACGGTTTTGTGATTGCTGGCGCGGACCTTGTGCAAGTGCCGTGTGGAGCGGATTCTGACTTTATTTCTGAGTTGGAATTGGCGATTAAAAATGCCCCATCCACGCCAAAAATGTTAGTGTTAAATTATCCTTCAAATCCGACCACCGAGTGTGTGGAGTTGGAGTTTTTTGAGCGAATTATCAAAATTGCCAAGGCGCATAAAATCTGGGTGGTGCAGGATTTAGCCTATGCCGATATTGTTTTTGACGGCTACACGGCGCCGAGTATTTTGCAGGTTCAGGGGGCAAAAGATATTGCTGTGGAGTTTTTTTCTTTGTCAAAAAGTTACAATATGCCGGGCTGGCGCGTGGGTTTTATGGTCGGAAATCCGACTTTGGTGAATGCCTTGGCGCGGATAAAATCCTACCTTGATTACGGCACTTTTACTCCGATTCAAGTGGCAGCGATTGAGGCATTGGAGGGCGAGCAAAATTGCGTTTTGGAGATTGCAAAAATGTATCAAGACCGCCGAGATGTCTTGTGCGAAGGGCTTAACAAGATTGGCTGGGAAGTAATTCCGCCGCGAGCCACAATGTTTGTTTGGGCAAAAATTCCTGAATTTTATCAAAAAATTGGCTCGTTAGAATTTAGCAAAAAACTCTTAAAAGTGGCAAAAGTTGGAGTCTCGCCGGGCATTGGTTTTGGCGAATTTGGCGATGATTTTGTGCGTTTTGGTTTGATTGAAAATGAGCATAGAACTCGGCAAGCCGTGCGTGGAATTCGTGAAATGTTCAAGGCGGACGGGCTGTTATGACGCTTGCGGAGTTTGAAAATTCAGAAAATAAACGCCTAACTTTGCTCGGAATGTCGGGCGTGGGCAAGACTCATTTGGCGAAATTATTATGCGCAGATGACCGCTGGTATCACTATTCTGGCGATTATCGGATTGGGACAAAATATCTAAATCAAGCCATTTTGGAAAATATCAAAGCCCAAATTAAGCAAGATAAATGGCTCAAGGGCCTGCTGGAAAATCAGTCAATTAGTGTTGAAAATCACATTACATTTGACAATTTGCATTCGGTGTCGAGTTTTCTCGGCAAGGTCGGAAATCCGCAGCAGGGCGGGCTGGAGCTTGCTGAATTTACCCATCGGCAGGCTTTGCACCGAGAGGCAGAAATCCAAGCGATGCTTGATGTGCCGGAGTTTATTAAGACTACTGAGCATAATTTTATTAACGATGCCGGCGGCAGTTTGTGTGAATTGGATGATGAAAAAGTCTATAAAACTCTCGCCGACCACAGCCTGATTTTATACATTCGCGCCAGTGAAACCAACGAATC
>JAAOIF010000075.1 GCA_015163925.1 Candidatus Thioglobus sp. | reverse complement strand
ATTCTGAACTCCAGCCACTTGTCATTCTGAACAAGATTTAAGAATCTGTTTTTGTGAAAAGCGGAGGGCGGAGGGCAGAAACTCTGAAATAAATTCAACCCTCAATTACCATTCCAGCGGCGTTTGCGAGTTCTACAAAATTAGGGAATGAAGTTTTGACATTATCCACATCGGCGATTTCGATGGGGTGCTGGCAGCGCGCTGAGGCCACGGCAAATGCCATACAAATTCGGTGGTCGGCGTGGGATTGAATGATTGCGCTGGGCTTTTGCAGCTCGCCGCCGGTGATTTTGATGCCGTCTGCCAAGACGCTATTTTTGATGCCTAAAATCTCCAAACCGTCCGCCATCGCTTGGATTCTGTCGCTTTCCTTGACCCTCAACTCTTTAGCGCCGGTCAAAATCGTCTCGCCAGTGGCACAAGCAGCGGCAATAAAAATCGCTGGAAACTCGTCAATCGCCAATGGTACTAAGGCTTCTGGGATATTAATTCCTTTGAGTTTAGAGTTGCAAATGCGAATATCGGCAATCAGTTCGCCGCCGATTTCCGCCTGATTTGTAAGACTAATTTTTGCTCCCATCAGCTGCAAAATCTCAATAATTCCGGTGCGAGTAGGATTAATATTCACCGCCGGCAGGGTAATATCAGCCGTTTTGGCGATGCTGGCAGCCACCATAAAAAACGCCGCCGAGGAAATATCAGCTGGCACTTGAATTTGAGTTGGAGTTAATTTCGCCTTGCCGGTCAGGCAAATACTATTGCCGCTGGAATTTACCTGTTGCCCAAAACCCCGCAGCATCCGCTCTGTGTGGTCTCTGGTGGGGGCTGGCTCGGTGATACAGGTGCGGCCTCGGGCATACAAACCGGCAAGCAAAATGCAAGATTTGACCTGTGCGGAGGCGACCGGCAGCTGATAATCAATCGCATTTAGCGCCTGCCCGCCGGTGATTTTCAGGGGTAATTTGCCGTTACTACTGGAAATCAGCGCCCCCATTTTGCTCAACGGCTCAATCACTCTGCCCATCGGACGCTTGCTCAGAGAGGCGTCACCAATTAGTTCTGAGTCAAAATCTTGGGCTACCAAAATGCCAGAAATCAGCCGCACGGAAGTGCCAGAATTGCCCAAATCTATTGGCTTTTCGGGGCGTTTCAAGCCAAATATTCCAACTCCATAAATCGTAACTTTATCAGCATTTTGCTCAATTTTCACCCCCATCGCGGCAAACGCTTTGAGGGTTGATAAAACATCTTCGCCTTGCAAAAAACCGCTGATTTTCGTTATCCCATCAGCCAAAGCGCCAAGCATAATTGCCCGATGGGAAATGGATTTATCGCCCGGAATTTGCAGATTTCCAGCAAGCGAAAAAGCCGGTTTGGCAATAAATTTGCTCATTTTAATCCTGCAGCCAGCCGTCTCTTGCCGATTTTGCTGAGGCAAATAATTCTTCCAATGCGGCTGAATTTTTGCCTTCAACCAATTCCAATAAATTCGCTAAAGACCGCTGATAGCCTGTAATATGCTTGCTAATTTGAGTGGAATTATTCAGGCAAATATCACGCCACATCACCGCATCGCTGGAGGCAATTCTGGAAAAATCCTTGAAGCCGCCAGCCGCATAATCGCAAGCGTCAGGGTTGCTGTGAATCAGATAATCCATCAGCGCAAACGCCAGAATATGCGGCAAATGCGAAGTCATTCCCAGCAGCGCATCGTGTTTTTCAGCGGTCATAATATCAACTTTAGCGCCAATCCCTTGCCACAGCTGAGTTACTTGCCCGATTGCATTTTTGGAAGTGGCTGGCTGCGGGGTCAAAATCACACTTTTGCCCTTAAATAAATTAGCGTCAGCCGCCTCCACGCCGCTTTTTTCCTTGCCGGCAATCGGATGGGCGGGGACAAAATTTGCCGGCATTTTGCCAAAAACCATTTCCGCAATTTCCACCACGCTGGACTTCGTGCTGCCGACATCAGTGATGATAATTTCAGCGCTAATATGCGGTTTTATCAATTCTAAAATAGGCTTGAAACTATTGACCGGAGTGGCAATTAGCACCATTTGCACACCGGAGAGAGCTTGAGAAATATCAAGACTAAAATCGTCAATTACGCCTAATTTTTTGGCTTTTTCAAGACTACTTTTCTGCTCATCAAAGCCGATAATAGTCTTAATTTTGTTGGCTTTTTTCAGCCCCAAAGCAAACGATGAGCCAATCAAACCCACGCCAATAATGCAAATTTTATCAATCATAATATGGTTTTTAACGCTTGTAAAAATAATTCATTTTGCCTGATTGTGCCGACCGAAATGCGTAAATAATTTTTCATTTCCACTGGCCTGACGATAAATCCTTGAGCCAATAATTGCTGATAAACCCTTGCTGCATCAGGGATTTCAACGGCAATAAAATTAGCAAAAGAGGTAATATATTTCAAGCCTAATTCATCAAATCCGCTTGCTAATTGGGCTAATCCATTTTTATTTGCGGCAACTGATTCTTGCAAAAATTCCTTATCATTTAGCGCCGCCAGAGCAGCACTTTGGGCAATATTATTAACATTAAAAGGCTGACGAATGCGATTCAGATAATCGGCTAATTTTGCATTAGAAAGCGCATAACCGACCCGCAAACCCGCCAGCCCATAGGCTTTTGAAAAAGTCCGAGTGATGATTAAATTATCAAATTCCGCCAGCCATTCACAAGCCTTATCCTCAATTTGCAAATACTCAAAATATGCCTGATCCAGCACTACTAAAACCCGTTTTGGTGTGGCAGATAAAAAGCTGTAAATGGCTTCATCACTCAGAAAAGTGCCGGTCGGATTGTTTGGATTTGCAATAAAAATCAGCTTGGTTTTAGCGCTAATTGCCGCAGCCATAGCCTCTAAATTATGCCCAAAATTCAGAGTTTTAGTAATCACCGCTTTCGCCCCCAAAGCCTGTGTTAGCAAGGGATAAACCACAAAAGCATACTCGGAAAAAATCACCTCATCAGCCGGCTGACAAACGCACAAACGGGCAATTAATTCCAACAAATCATTTGAGCCATTGCCTAGAGTTATGCACTCAGCAGGCATTTTCGTGTGCTTGCTGAGTGCCGATTTCAGCTCAAAACCATTCCCATCTGGGTAGTAATTAAGCTTTGTGGCGGCGGCGGAAATTGCCCTTAAAACCTTATGGCTCACGGGCAGCGGGCTTTCATTACTGGCAAGTTTGATGATATTTTCAAGCCCTAATTCCCGTTGCAATTCGCTAATCGGCTTGCCGCCCTGATAGGCTTTGAGGCTCTTAATCGCCGGGCAAATATTCATACAGGGCGGGCATTTGCTGGCATTTTTACTATAAAACGGCTTGTGGATAAGCGCCTAATATTTTCAATTTTAAAGTTTTTTGCCTGACAATTTCCAAAGTTTTTTTAACAATTTCATCGTCCCTATGCCCCTCAATATCAATCAAAAATAAATACTCCCATTTCACTCTCGGAATTGGATGTTTGGCGACTTGAAGTAAATTTATATTGGCTTTTTTAAAAGGCTCTAACACCTCAAATAACGCGCCAGACTGGTGTTTTACCGTAATTAGCATTGAAGTTTTATCAACCCCAGAAGCCTCCACTTGATGATTTCCAAGCACCAAAAATCTGGTCACATTTCCGGCTTTATCCTCAATATTTCCATCAACTTTTTGCAAATTATAAATGTCCAAAGCGCTCTCTGAGGCAATCGCCGCCGCACTCGGCTCGTCCTGACAGAGCTTTGCGGCTAAGGCATTTGAGGCAACTGCTTTGAGTTCGGCCTTAGGATAATGGTTCTGCAAGTAGCGCCGGCACTGCTCTAAGGCTTGATTATGGGCATAAATAGTTTTAATATTAACTTTAGAATCTGCCATCATCAGCTGATGATTTATGGCAATTTCCACCTCGCCGCAGAGCTGCAAATCCTGCCAGTAAAGCATATCTACCGTGCCGCCAATCACCCCGTTGGATGAATTTTCAATCGGCACCACGCCGTAATCCACATTGCCCTTTTCCACTTCAATAAAAATATCATCAATGCTGCCGCAATCCAAAGTTGCCACCCCATGCCCGAAATGTTTGAGCGCTGCCTCTTGCGTGAAAGTCCCCTCCGGCCCCAAGTAAGCCACTTTCAGCGGTTGTTCAAGTGCCAAGCAAGCCGACATAATTTGCCGAAAAATATACGCCATATCTTGGTCCTTGAGCAGGCTGTCATTGCGTTTTATGATTGAGCGAAGCACCTGAGCCTCACGCTCGGGACGGTAAATTGCCACTTGCTTGCCGGACTTTTTGACCTTTGCCACCTCTGCGGCAAGCCCCGCCCGAGCAGTAATTAAGAGCTGAATTTGCTCATCCAATGCGTCAATTTCGCCTCTGAGATTGCTTAGATTGCTTGGCGTTTTTTTGCTCATACCGCCCTGACACTCAGTATGCCGCTTACCTCTTGCAAATTATTTAGCACCTCAGCAGCAATTTCAGCCTCCAAATCAATCAAAGTGTAAGCCACATCAGCCCGAGATTTATTCAGCATATCAATAATATTCACGCCGGCATCAGCCAGAATTGTGGAAATCTGACCGACCATATTTGGAATATTTCTATGGGTAATTGCTATCCGCGGCTTGCCAATTCTGGGCATTTTCGCCTCCGGAAAATTCACCGAATTACTAATATTTCCATTCTCCAAATAATCTTTAATTTGATTTGCAACCATAATTGCACAATTGTCTTCCGCCTCAGCCGTGGAAGCCCCTAAGTGAGGCAGGGCAATAACTCTGGGGTGATTTTTCTTCTCATCAATCGGAAAATCTGTCACATAATATTTGACTTTTTCAGCCTCCAAAGCAGTAATAAGTGCTTCCTCGTCAACAATTCCATCACGGGCAAAGTTCAAAATCGTGCTGCCCTGCGGCAATAGGGCAATCCGCTGCTTGTTGAGCAGATTTTTAGTGCTATCAATTAACGGCACATGGAATGAGACAAAATCGCTACGGGAAAATAATTCATCGGCGCTGAGGGCTTGTTCAACATCGGCGGAGAGTTTCCAAGCACTTTTAATAGTAATGCTTGGGTCAAAACCGACCACCCGCATACCCAGAGCGCTGGCGGCATTAGCGATTTGCACGCCGATTGCACCCAGTCCGACAATGCCTAAAGTTTTGCCCGGCAGCTCCGAGCCAGCATAGTTTTTCTTGCCATTTTCCACTGCGGTTTTGAGATTTTCCAGCGGCAAATTATTAACATAATCCCAAGCCTGACAAATATTCCGACTCGCCAGTAACATTGACGAAATCACCAATTCCTTCACCGCATTTGCATTCGCCCCCGGAGCATTAAAAACCACCACTCCGCGCTCACTCATTTGCTCCAGCGGAATATTATTTACCCCAGCCCCAGCCCGCCCAACAGCCTTTAGATTAGTGCCAATCGGCATATCTGTCATCTTCGCACTACGCACTAAAATTGCATCAGGA
>JAAOIF010000074.1 GCA_015163925.1 Candidatus Thioglobus sp. | reverse complement strand
CATTTCAGCGATGGCAGATTTCCAAAATAATTGCTTAGTCGTTACCACCGGCACGCTTGCATCGCTCAAATCAAACTCAAAAGTCGCACCAATAATGCTTAGAGTTTTTTGCCCAGTCCGAGCATTTTTGCCCCAGACTCCGTCCTCCAAAATGCGCTTTCCAATTTGCAAATACTCTTGCATAAATTACGCTCTATGGGGCTTGGAGTAAGCCTTTTGCAGTAAATAAATGCCAAAAATAATCATCGGAAAACTCAGAATTTGCCCCATCGTCAGCCAGCCAAATGCCAGATATCCGAGCTGCGCATCCGGCACTCTCACGAACTCAACCACAACTCTAAAAAGACCATAAAAAATCAAAAACAACGCCGAAATTGACATATTCGGACGCGGCTTTTTGCTGAAAATCCAGAGGATAAGAAATAGCGCCAAACCCTCTAACAACGCCTGATACAGCTGTGAGGGGTAGCGGCTCAGACCCTCTTGCTGAATGAAAATTGCCAGCGGACTGTCGCTAATTTTGCCCCAAAGCTCATTGTTTATAAAATTGCCAATCCGCCCGAAACCCAGTCCTAACGGCACTAATGGAGCTACAAAATCCATTGTGGTAAAAAAAGTTTTGTGGTATTTGCGATTGAACCAAAACATCGCCAATAACACTCCCAAAAAGCCGCCGTGAAAGGACATTCCGCCATTTTGAATTGCAAAAATACTTAACGGCTCGCTAATAAAATAAGCAAAATCATAAAACAAAACATAGCCAATCCGACCGCCGAGTACTACCCCTAATGCGCCAAAAAAAATCATATCCTCAACTTGCTGATTATCCCAGTCAGGGCTGCTTTTGGCGCGCCGCCGAGCCAACAAATAAGCGCTAATAAACGCCAGCAAATACATCAGCCCATACCAATGAATTTGGATAAAACCAAAGTCAAATGCAATCGGATTTATCTGCGGATAAGTCATATTTTTATGCTTTTGTTTTGGAGATTTTGGTGCGCTCGAGGTGATTTGAACACCCGACATTTGGCTTCGGAGGCCAACACTCTATCCAGCTGAGCTACGAGCGCGTATGCTATAAATAACAAGGGTTTTACGAGTCGCCAGAGCAGAAAACAGTCTGCATATTAGCAACTAATTGTAAAATTTTGGTGTCTTTAATCTTGCATAAAATTTTGTTACCGTCACGCCGAGATTCAATAATATCTTTGGTTCTGAGAATGTCAATATGTTGTGAAATATTTGACTGAGACGAGCCGACCTGTTTGACGATTTCTAACACCGGCATTTCTTCGTTTTTGAGGGCGCATAAAATCTTCAAACGCAGCGGATGAGCCATTGCCTTCAAGGCTTTAGTGGCTTTTTCAATGTCTTCTTCTTTCTCTAATAAATTTATTTCACTCATAAATATTCCTTAAAAACTTAAACTAAATTTTGCCCAAAACTTTGTAAATTCCATGCCTTCTGGCTTGAATTAAAACTCTTTTTTGATAATAATTTATCAGGCTGTCGTTGTTTAAAACTACATCAAAAATCTGCCATGTTCCAGTTGAATTTTGATGGAATAATAAATCAATAAAAATCCCAAATGGAGAATAATTACCAACTCTTAGCTTGACCGCAATGCTACTGTTTATCAAGGGTCTGGCGGATATGAAATTAATTGAAGTGGAATTTGCTTGAGATAATTTAGCCAGCAAAGTAGCCATAATATCGGCTTTTAATTTATCCGCAAAAGTCTGCATTTGAGCCTTATTCAAATCCACATTCAGCACCCATAAAACCTCAGCGGCGATGTGATTAAAATCAAATAAAGGCGCTATTTCCTGCTCAACCAAATCATTAACTACCGCCGGCGAATAAGTTACCGCCGAGGTCAGCTGATTGAGTTTTATAATAGCCGATTGAATCAGCTCAACAGGATTATAATATGGCTCTTTCGCTTGCTCTGACTGATTTGCCGTTACAGCCGCTGAGGCAAATATTGCCAATATTGCTAAAATTAAATTCAATTTTTTCATTTTTTCTCCCTATATGCAAAAATAAAACAAAGTAAAATCCAAAGAATTACCAAGTTCAATATTATATTTTAACTTTCCATTACTAAACAATTATATTATGAATTTCTTTAACTTTTTTAAACATTTGCCATTTTTACTACTTTTATTCACTTTTTTAAGCCTAACGCCCGCCTGTGCCCAGACCGAAAGCGAGAAAAAAGTGGCAGATTTCTTTGTAGATTTAGAAACATTTACCAAAGTTTTTAGCCATATTAAGCAATTATATGTTGATGAAACCACCAATCCGGAATTATTTGAACACGCTATAAAAGGTATGGTGAAAGGCTTAGACCCACATTCGGATTATTTAAAACCAAAGGAACAGAAAAACTTACTTGAAAGTGCCTCAGGCAAATTTGGCGGACTCGGAATTGTTATCGGCAAAAAAGACGAAGGCATTACCGTTATCTCCCCGATTGACGACACGCCGGCTTATCGGGCTGGAATTCAAGCCGGAGATTTAATCGTCAAAATTGGCAATAAATCAGCTCGTGGAATGACTCTTGAAGATGGAGTTAGTTTGATGCGTGGCAAGCCTGATACCACTATTGAGCTTACGATTGTGCGAAAAAACAAAAAGCCATTTAAGGTCAAAATCACTCGGCAAATTATTACTATTACTTCGGTCAAGGGCTATTTATTAGCAGACGGAATCGGCTATATTCGCATTTCCAGCTTTCAAACTCCAACTGTTAATTTGCTCAAAACAACCCTTAAAAAATTAGTAATAGAAAATAAAAATCCCCTCAGCGCCCTGATTCTTGATTTACGCAATAACCCTGGCGGAGTGCTAAATGGAGCAGTTGATGTCTCTAATTTATTCATCAAAAAAGCCGGTCTGGTGGTTTACACTAAGGGGCGAATTCCCAACTCAAATATTGAATTTAAAACCAAACCGGGCGATATTTTGCACGGCGTGCCGATGGCAGTTTTAATCAACGAAGGCTCGGCTTCAGCATCAGAAATTGTCGCCGGCGCACTGCAAGACCACAAGCGCGCTATTGTCATGGGGCAAACCTCATTCGGCAAAGGCTCGGTGCAAACTATTATTGAATTGCCAGACGGCTACGGGCTGAAAATCACCACAGCCCGTTACTACACCCCGAGCGGGCGCTCAATCCAAGCCAAAGGCATTGAGCCAGATATAGTATTGAAAAATATCAGCCTTGAAAATGAAAAAGAAGGCAGCGTTATTAACACTAAAGAAAGTGATTTGAGCGGGCATTTAGAGGTTGAAGACCCGTCCAAGCTGTCGCCTGAGGAAATTTTGGAAGTCCAAGAGGATAAAAAAATCCAAGAGAATGAAAAAACCATTGAGCGCCTGAAAAAAGATTATTTTGTGCATGAGGCCAGTAATTTGCTGAAAGCCTTAAATGTGCTAAATAGTAAAAAATAGTTGTTATGGCAACTGTTCTGGCAATCACAAATCAAAAAGGCGGAGTCGGCAAAACCACTACTGCGGTGAATTTGAGTGCCGCCCTCAGCGTCATTAACAAGCGGATTTTACTAATTGATATTGACCCACAAGGCAATGCTACTATGGGCTGCGGCGTGGATAAATATAATTTAGAGAATTCCATTTGCGAATTATTATTGGACGAATGCGAAATTTCTGAGGCAATTACCCGCTCGCCGAATATGGAAATTGACTTGCTGCCTGCTAATACCGACCTTATCGCCGCTGAGGTTGCCTTGCTAAGTCGCGAAAATTCTGAATACAAATTACAAGCCGCCATCAGCAAAATCGCAAATAAATATGACTATATTTTAATTGATTGCCCGCCCTCGCTAAATATGCTGACAATCAACGCCTTCACCGCCGCTGACGGCATTATTATCCCGATGCAATGCGAATATTATGCCTTAGAAGGCCTGAGTGCGCTGATGCAAACGATTGATAAAATCAAAGCTACAACCAATCCAAAATTAGAAATTACTGGCATAATTAGGACTATGTTTGATGCCAGAAATAATTTATCCAATGAAGTTTCAATCCAATTATTGCAACATTTTTCACACAAAGTTTTCAAAACCATCATTCCAAGAAATGTAAAATTAGCCGAAGCGCCAAGTTTTGGTCAGGCTGTAATTAATTATGCCAGATCCTCCAAAGGCTCAATTTCATACATATCCTTAGCCAGCGAAGTGCTAAGAAAAACTCAGAAAACTCAGAAAAATTAAGGCAAAATTAAAGCAAAATTAAGGCAAAAATTATGGCAAAAACTTTAAAACTCGGACGCGGATTAGATGTATTATTAGGGCAAGTAACTGCCGCAAACTCAAACGCAGGCGGTGATTCAAGCAATCTTGACACTCTGAGTGTGAATATTTTGCAGCGTGGAAAATTCCAGCCCAGAGACGATATTGACCCAGAAACCCTGAACGAGCTTGCCAATTCCATCACTTCACAAGGCATCATCCAGCCGTTAGTAGTCCGGAAAATTGCCCCGAAAAAATACGAAATTATTGCCGGCGAGCGGCGCTGGAGAGCCGCTAAAATTGCCGGTCTGAAAGAGGTTCCGGTAATTATTCGCAAGATTGACGACCAAGTTGCCCTTGCCATCGGGCTGATTGAAAATATCCAGCGCGAATCCCTCACCCCGCTTGAGGAAGCCAAAGCATTGCAGCAATTAATCAGCGATTTTCAAATGACTCATGCGCAAATCTCCGGTGTGGTCGGGCGTTCGCGCTCAAGTGTGAGTAATTTAATTCGCCTTTTGCAGCTTCAGCCAGAGGTCAAACAGCTGCTGAGTAAGAGGCAATTAGAGATGGGGCATGCGCGCTCGCTGCTGTCACTAAAGGCAAAACAGCAGCTTGAGATTGCTAATCAGGTAGTCAAAAAGATGCTTTCGGTGCGCCAGACTGAGGAATTAGTAAAACGGACATTAGCTCCAAAACCCGTTAAAACAGCGGTAATAATCGATTCTCGCATTGACGCTTTGATGAAATCTTTGAATCAAAAATTAAAGTCCAAAGCCGAAATCAAAGGCAGCGGTGATAAGGGCAAAATTATTTTACACTATGGCTCAAAAGACGAATTAGACAGTATTTTAAAGGATATTTTCTTTTAATAATTTAGCCAATAAATAAATCAATCAATCAAACCATTCCTACCGAAAGTCAAGGTTTTAAGGGCTTTTAGCCGCTCTGGACCAAAAATCACTCCGCCAATATCGCCGTGTGCCCAGATGTAAAACGCCCGCCCGACTATGTATTCCTCTGGCACAAAACCCCAAAATCTGCTGTCGCTACTGTGCTGCCGATTGTCCCCCAGCACAAAATAATGCCCCGCCGGCACAACCGTTATTATGCTTTTTGAAGTCGCAAACGGATGCAGCAAAATGTCATGCGGATTAGGCTCTAATAATTCCCGATAATGCCTATAACCAGTCATCTCGGTGCCCGCCTCAATGCCTTTAAAAACGCCGATTTTCTGATACTCAATCGGCTTATCATTCACACTCAGGCGGTCGCCGATATAAGAGATTTTATCGCCCGGCAAAGCCACAATTCGCTTGATAAAATCAGCGCCCTGATAAGCACTATTTTTTTCATAATTCGGATAGCGAAAAACAATAACATCGCCGCGTTTAGGCTTGCCAATTTCAAATAATTTAGTATTACTAATCGGCAAATGTGGGCCATAAGAAATCTTATCAACTGACAAAAAATCATAGGTTAAAAAAGTCGGCATCATTGAGTTAGACGGTATTCTAAAAGGCTCAACCACAAAACCTCTAAGCAAAAATACCAATAATAATACC
>JAAOIF010000073.1 GCA_015163925.1 Candidatus Thioglobus sp. | reverse complement strand
CATGTTGTAAAAAAGATTTTGCTTACTGGATGAGACCCTGAATCAAGTTCAGGGAGACAGGAAGATAATTATTAATGGTTAATGGTTAATTGTTAATGAAAAGCAAAAGCAAAAGCAAAAGCAAGAGCTGAGACCCTGAATCAAGTTCAGGGAGACAGTAAGGGAATGAGACCGTGCCTGTTGGCAGAAACCCTAAAATCTTGTTCAATTTATTACCAATTTTTCGCCATTCAAGCCCTTAGATTTTTCACCCATCAAATACACAATTGCTGGGCTTTTCGCTGATGGCAAAGGGTTTTTATCAGCATTTTCTGCAGGATAAGCGTCCCGGCGCATTTTGGTTTTCATAGCCCCCGGGTCCAGCGAATTTACCCTAATATTAGTCTTTTCCAACTCTTCAGACAAGGTTTTACTCAAGCCCTCAAGCGCAAATTTGCTCACCCCATACGCCCCCCAATAAGCCCGTGCCGTGCGCCCTACCGCCGATGAGAGAAACAAAATCCTTGCATCAACTGATTGCTTCAGCGGCGGCAGCAAAAACTGAGTCAGCATAAAAGCCGCATTCAGATTAATTTGCATAGTTGAATACCAAATCTTAATATCGTATTGCTCAATGGGCATCAGCGTTCCAAGCGTTGCAGCGTTCAAAATCAGCCCGTCCAAACGCCCAAAATTATCCAAAATATCGGCTTGTAATTGCTGATAATTCTGCGGAGTTGCCCCCTCCAAATCCAGCGGATACAGAAAAGGTTCCTGAAAACCAGCGCTCACGACCTCGTCATAAACTGCCTCCAAGCCGCCAAAATCTCGCCCCAGCATTACCACCAAAGCCCCTGCCTGAGCCAAATCCAGCACCGCCGCCCGCCCTAGCCCCCGATTAGCGCCAGTTACCAAAATCACTTTATTTTGCAATTCATTTGCAGTAATTTTGTAATTTGCGTCAATATTCACCTAAGCCTCGCTGATTTGCTTTTTGCTTTGCACGCCCAATTCTTGCAGCTTTTGCGCCCGCCCGATTAAATTTCCATTACCCTCAGAAAGCTTACTCCGTGCGGATTTATAGCTATTTTGCGCCTTGTCCAAATGCTTTTCTATGTCGTTCATTGACTCTAAAAAACCCACTAATTTCCCATACATTTTCTCCGCCTGACGCACAATTTCCTCAGTATTTTGGTTTTGCCGCTCAGTATTCCAAATGTGATTTATGGTTTTCAGACTCATCATTAAAGTTGAGGGAGACACCAATGCCACATTTTTTTTCAGTGCATCATTGAACAAATCGGGCTTTTTTTCCAAAGCCACCAAAAGTGAAGCCTCAATCGGAAAAAACACAAAAATATAATCCAAAGTATTCACTCCAACTAAATTTTCATAAGCCTTGAGAGAGATATTTTTGATGTGATTACTAACAGATTTTATATGCTCTACCAGCGCCTCAGAATCGCCGGAAGTGTAGTTCTGATAGTGTTTTAGCGATACTTTAGAATCAATAATAATGTCTTTTTTATCAGGCAAATTAACAATAATATCTGGCCGCAAAATATTCCCATCATCGTCTTTTAGGCTTTTTTGAATATGATATTGCTGGTCTTTTTTCAGCCCCGAATCCGCCAAAATTGACTCCAAAACCATCTCCCCCCAATCGCCCTGCTGCTTGTTGTCGTAAGTCAGGGCGTTTGTGAGTTTTTCAGCACTCTTCAAAGTGTCTTCATTTTTTTGCGATAGGCTCTGAATCTGCTGTTTTAAAGCACTTCTGTCATCGGATTGCTCTTTAGTAATGGTCTCAATTCTTTGTTTAAATTGCTTTAATTCCTTCTCCAACGGGCTTAATAATTCGGTGTTTTTAGCAGTTAAATCCAATTTATCTTGCTTTAAAATCGCATCGGATATTTTCTTAAAGTCGTCTTGCATCTGGGTTTTAGAGGATTTTATAAACTCATAAGTTTTTTCTTTTTCCGTCAGTTGAGTTTTCAGCTCAATATTTTCAACGGTTAATTTTTGTAATTTTCCATTCAAGTAAAAATAAACGCCAAAAGCCCCTAAAATTACCCCTAAAATTCCTAAAAATACTAATCCAATATCCATTTTTCCAATTCCTCCGGTTTGTTAATAATAAAATCATAGCCCCAATTTTGCTCAACTTTCCCATAGCCGTAAGCCGCCGCCACAGTTGTAATCTGGGCGTTTTTGCCTGCCAGAATATCGTTTTTATCATCGCCGACAAACAGGCAATTCTGCGGCAAAACCGCCAACTGAGCGCAAGCGTAAAGCAGCGGCGCTGGATGCGGTTTGTTAAATTCCAAAGTATCGCCACAGACCACCACATCAGGCTTTAAGCCAAGTTTTTGCAAGAGTAAATGAGTCAAATTTTCCGGTTTATTTGTAACAATTCCCCAAAACATTTTCTGACTTTTAATATTTTTTAGCAATGCCTCAAATCCGGCAAAAAGGGCAGAATTTTTGGCAATATTAGCCTTGTAAATTTGTAATATTTCTTGATTCCAAGCGCTAAATTCTGGCGCAAACTCATCACAGCCAAAACCAAATTTCACCAATTCCTTACTCCCAAAAGCCACTAAGGGCTTGATTTTTTCATAAGGTTTTTCGGCTAAATTATGGCGTTTCAGCACTGAATTCAAGGCATACGCCAAATCCGGGGCAGTATCTATCAAAGTGCCATCCAAGTCAAATAAAATTGTATTAATGGGCATAAAAAAGTTAAAATTCTAAGTTTTTATCAAAGTGGATATTATGCTGTATTTGAGGTCGCTTTTGTTTCTTTTAGGTTCAGAAATTGTGTTAATTTTTGTAGTAAGTTTTGCCATTTTGGTATTTTTTCTGCCGCTCAGATTTCGTTATAAAGTCTTGTCAAATTGGGCTAAATTTAACATCTGGTGGCTGAAAATCACTTGTAAAATTGAGCTAAAAGTGCTTGGGAGAGAAAATATTCCTCAGCAATCTTGCGTGATTATTTCAAACCATCAATCCACTTGGGAGACTTTTGCTTTACAAAAGATTTTTCCACATCAGACTTGGGTTTTAAAAAAAGAATTGCTGTGGATTCCGATTTTCGGCTGGGGACTTTGGCTGCTAAAACCGATTATTATTGACCGTGGCGAAAAACTAAAAGCTCTTAAAAAAGTCATTTCCCAAGGGGTTGAAAGGCTCAAAAATGGGATTTTCGTAATAATTTTCCCCGAAGGCACACGCCAGCCTTACGGCAAACTCGGCAACTATCAAAAAGGCGGAATTGCTATTGCCAAAAAGGCTAAAACCCCCTTGCTGCCGGTCTTTCACAACTCCGGCAAACTCTGGGCTAAAGGCAGTTTCATCAAATTTCCGGGGCTGATAACTGTAATTATCGGCAAGCCGATTAGCGCTGAGGAAAAATCGGCGGCGGAATTAGTAAAAGAGATTAGAAATTGGACTAAATTGCAAGCTAAAAATCTTGCTGATTGAAAATATGACAAAACAATTCGGCAGTTTTCTGAGTGTCATATAACGCCGAATGCGCCTGAGAATCGTCCCATTCAATGCCGGCTTTTTTGGCTGATTTCGCCAGCACCGTTTCGCCAAAAAGTAGCGCTGAGAGGCTGACTGTATCAAGCGTTGAAAACTGATGAAATGGGCTTTTGAGCTTGCTCCGAGCGGCGGCGGCTTGCAGAAATCCCAAATCAAAAAAAGCATTATGGCCGACCAAAATAGCACGAGTGCAACTTGTAGTTTTCAGCTCAGTTTCAATCTGGGCAAACATATCTGTTAAGGCGATTTTTTCTGCAACTGCCAGCCGCAAAGGATTATCAACATCAATGCCGTTAAATTTCAGCGCACTTGGCTCTAAAACGCTGCCGGCAAAAGGCTCAATGTGGAAGTGCTGCTGGGCTTTCGGGTAGAAAATTCCAGCCTCATCCAAGCCAATAATAATGGCGCAAATCTCTAACATCGCATCGGTTTTTTCATTAAAACCGCCAGTTTCAATATCAATTACAACCGGCAAATAGCCCCTAATTCTTTGTTTAATTTGCATAATTTTGCATTATAAATCTTTGAAAAAAATACAAGAATTGCGCTGATGGTCAAATGATTTTTGCCGATTTTCAGGCAAATCTCCAACCTCCATTTGAGTAAATTTCTGCTTGAGAAACCAGTTAATATTATGCTTACTCAGAGCAAAAATTTTAGTGCAATTAAGCTTTTTTGCCTTGCTAATAATTTGAGTTAAGAGTTTTGCAGCAGCGCCGGTTTTTTGTGAATTTTCTGCCACAGCCAGAGAGTAAATCTCCCCCACAGCCCCCTTTTTATAAGGCTTTAAGCCAGCACAAGCAATCAGTTTTTTTTCTTCAAAAAGCAAGACAAAATCATCAATATTTGCACTAATTTGAGAATGAGTTCTGGGCAAAATTTTCCCCTCTTGCACAAAAGGGGCAAGCAGTTTTAAAATCTGGGAAGCTTTATCTGACACCACGCAAAACCTGAATAAAAGTTGCTATTTTAGTCTAAAATTTAACACTTTTAATACAACAAATAATTATGCCAAATCCAAAAAAATATCCGCGAAAATATTCAGCCCCGGTGGTGGATGGTTTTGAGCGCGCTCCCTCCCGTGCAATGCTTTATCCGCTTGGTTTTGAGCCGGCAGATTTCAGCAAGCCTCAGGTCGGAATCGCCAGCACTTGGTCGATGGTAACGCCGTGTAATATGCACATCAACAAGCTGGCTGATGAGGCGGAAAAAGGCGTTAATTCAGCAGGCGGCAAGGGCGTGATTTTCAATACTATTACCATCTCTGACGGCATTTCTATGGGCTCGGAGGGAATGAAATATTCGCTAATTTCTCGTGAAGTAATCGCCGATTCGATTGAAACTGTGGTCGGCTGCCAAGGCTTTGACGGCGTGGTGGCAATCGGCGGTTGCGACAAAAATATGCCCGGCTGTATCATCGGCTTGGCAAGGCTAAATCGCCCAAGTATTTTTGTGTATGGCGGCACTATTTTGCCCGGCAAAAATCGCACTGATGTGGTCAGCGTGTTTGAAGCAGTCGGCAAATTTGCAAACGGCTCAATCGATGCAATTGAGTTGGAAAATATTGAAAAAACTGCCATTCCCGGTGCCGGCTCGTGTGGCGGAATGTATACCGCAAACACGATGGCAAGTGCGATTGAGGCGCTTGGAATGAGTTTGCCAAATTCCAGTGCGCAAGATGCCATATCAAAAGCCAAAAATCAAGACTGCAAGCGTGCCGGCGAGGCGGTGTTAAGCCTGTTAGAACAAGACATTAAGCCGACTGACATTATGACTTTCAAGGCGTTTGAAAATGCCATTACCGTCATCATAGCACTCGGCGGCTCAACCAATGCAGTGCTGCATTTAATCGCCATGGCAAGTGCCGCTGGAGTGGATTTGGGGCTTGATGACTTCAGCAGAATTGGCGAAAAAGTGCCGGTTTTAGCCGACCTCAAGCCATCGGGAAAATATATGATGAGTGAATTAGTGGCAATCGGCGGCACTTTACCACTAATGAAAATGCTGCTTGACGGCGGATTATTGCACGGCGAATGCCTGACCGTGACCGGCAAAACTATGGCACAAAACTTGCAAGGCGTTGCCCCATACCCCACTTCCCAAAGCATTATCAGAGCCATTAACAATCCGATTAAAAAGGATTCTCACCTGAGAATTTTGCGTGGTAATTTGGCTGCTGGCGGCGCTGTGGCGAAAATCACCGGCAAGGAAGGCTTGACTTTTCAAGGCGTGGCAAAATGCTTCAATCGTGAGGAAACCGCCCTTGCCGCCGTGCTAAACGACGAAATCAAGCCCGGAGATGTGATAGTAATTCGCTTTGAGGGTCCCTTATCAAAAACCCAGTCCCCATCGGCTCTACGCTGGTTTGGCAAGGCGAGGTGGATTTGTCTTTAAAAGCTCTGAGCGCCAAAATTGAAAAGGTTTTGAAGCGCCAGCCGTTAGTATTTGGC
>JAAOIF010000072.1:4188-6020 GCA_015163925.1 Candidatus Thioglobus sp. | reverse complement strand
TGCCCATCAAAATTATCACCGATTAAGGCCAAAAATACTGCTCCGTCCAACGCTTTTCTGCTGTCGGTTTGGATGCTTTTGCAGACTACATTTTGCTTGCAATTAGTATGTAAAATTTGGGCGATGGTTTGAGTGTCAAATTGCATAATTTATTATCCTTGGGCTGATAAAATTTTAACAATTTTTTAGCTTGCAATCGCATTATTTTAAGTGTTAAAATTCCACAAAACTAATAGGAGATGTATGAAAAAATTATTCACAATATTAAGCCTGCTGCCACTTAGCATGGCTATTGCCGGTTGGAATCCGTTTGCTGACCAGCCATCAGGGGCGGCGGCGGCGGTTCATTCAGATGCAGTTGCCACTGTTGAGAAATTTAAAATTGTAGATCCAAAGCTCAAAACATTTTTTGATAAGGCTTATGGTTATGCGGTTTTCCCGACCGTCAGTAAGGCTGGATTTGGCTTGGGCGGGGCTTATGGCGAAGGCTATGTTTACAAAAAAAGCGAGTTTATTGGCAGCTCAACACTCACGCAAATTACTATTGGTTTTCAGATTGGCGGTCAGGCTTATAGCGAAATTATTTTCTTTAAAGACAAGTCCGCATTAGACAAATTCACCGATGATGATTTTGAAATCGGCGCTCAGATTTCTGCGATTTTGCTTAACAAGGGCGCCAGCGCAGATGCCGATTATAGTGATGGCGTGGCGGTTTTCACCTTGCCAAAAGGCGGACTGATGTATGAGGCCGCTATCGGTGGTCAGAAATTTAATTTTGAGCCAAAGTAGCATTTTCGGCAATCTCAATATCGTTTAATTGAATGATTTTATCCTTAAATTGCTGGGTGGATTCGTGTCCTTTTCCGGCAATTAGTAAGCATTCGTTTTCGGCTAAAGTGGTGATGGCAGTTTCAATCGCCAGCTGCCGGTCGGGGATAATTTCCGCCGGATAACTGTCATCAATTCCGCTTAGAATTTCATCAATAATTGCGCTCGGCGGCTCGTCTCTGGGGTTGTCGTTGGTGAGAATAATACTGCTGGCAAGTTCGGAGGCGATTTTGCCCATTTTGGCTCGTTTGTCTTGGTCTCGGTTGCCGCCGCAGCCAAAAACCACGCGAATTTTGTGTTCTGGATAATGGATTTTCAGCGTGCTGATGGCGTTTTTCAAGGCATCTGGCGTGTGGGCAAAATCCACCCAAGCAAGTGAGTTTTGAATTTTTTGCATTCTGCCAATCGGCGCTGAGAGCAGTGGTAGCAAGGGAATAACGGCTTCTCTGGCAAATCCCATTTGCTCAATACTACTGAAAGCCGCCAAAATATTGGATAAATTAAATTCGCCGAGCAGCGGTAATTCAAACACAAAATCATCTAATTGGCATAAAAATCCATGCTCTCTCGGGGCGATTTTGGTGAAATCTGCTAACTGATATTTGACTTGGATTTTGCCATTTTGCCCTAAAAAAACTTGGTGATTTTCGTCATCAGAATTCACGATTTTGCACTTCAGCGAAGCAAACTCAAACAGCCGAATTTTGGCTTGCTGATAGCTTTTAAAATTCTGATGATAATCCAAATGGTCTTGGCTCAGATTAGTAAAAATTGCTTGCTTGAAATTCAGCCCAGCCACCCGATTTTGCGCTAAGGCATGGGACGAAACCTCTAAAATCACAGTGTGAAAATCCAGCAAATAATACTGATTTAGAGCCTTGTATAAAGTCAAAATATCCGGCGTGGTCTGCCGGCTAATCACCTCAATTTCAGTAATTCCCAGCGTGCCGATGAAGCCATTTTTGCAGCCTAATTTAGTCAATAATTGATGGATAAAATAGCCC
>JAAOIF010000072.1:0-3910 GCA_015163925.1 Candidatus Thioglobus sp. | reverse complement strand
CTCAATATCAATATCAGTTGTGGCGATTTTGCCAAGTAATTTTTGAATTTTCATACTGTAATTATAGTCATTTACAATCTTTATTAGCATTTAGTGATAAACCTCACGGCGCTTTTTTATTGGGTATGATTGAATTTTTTTGCAAGGAAAAGTAGCGATGGCATTAACGAGACGGGATTTTATCAAGGTTTTAGGGGCAGCCTCAAGTGCCGGTTTGATTGGTTGTGGCAATAAAAAAAGCCTCGCCGCACAGGAAAATAAATACGAAATCGCCAAAACTGGTAACGCCAGAATTTTGCATATTACCGACACTCATGGCAATTTATTAGAGAATTATTTCCGCGAACCGAATGTGAATTTAGGCTTCGGCAAAACCTTCGGAGAGCTGCCGCATGTGGTCGGCTCAAAGCTGTTAAAACGGCTCGGAGTCAAGCCCGGCTCGCCTGAGGCTTACGCTTTTGGCTATAATAATTTTGCAGAATTAGCACAAAAATACGGCAAAACCGGCGGCTTTGGACAAATCAAAACTGTGTTGGAATCCTTACGCAGTAGTGCTGGCGGAGTGAAAAACACCCTCACTGTTGACGGCGGCGATACTTGGCAAGGCTCTGGCACTTCGCTTTGGACTCGTGGCGCTGATATGGTTGAAGCTTGCAATTTGCTTGGAGTTGATGTGATGGTCGGGCATTGGGAATTTACTTATAAAGAGGCGGAAACGCTGAAAAATATTGGCTTTTTCAAGGGCGATTTTCTTGGGCAAAATGTGCGAATTTTGGAGCAAGCTTTATTTGATGAAAAATATATCAAAATGACTGAAAAATACGATGGCAACGGGCTTTTTGATGAGGACGAGGGCTTGCCGTTTAAGCCTTATGTGATTAAAAATGTCGGCGGCCACCGGATTGCTGTAATCGGTCAGGCGTTTCCGCGAACTGCAAATGCTAATCCGCAAAAATACTTTTTTCCCGATTGGTCATTTGGCTTGCGTGAAGAGGAAATGGGCGAGTTAGTGGCGGATATTCGCAAAAATGAAAAGCCCGATGCGGTGATTGTGGTTTCGCATAATGGGATGGATGTGGATTTGAAAATGGCTTCTCGGATTAGCGGAATTGATGCGATTTTTGGCGGCCATACGCATGACGGAATGCCGCAACCGATTGAGGTTAAAAACGCCGGAGGAGTAACTGTGGTAACGAATGCCGGCTGTTCGGGAAAGTATATTGGAGTGCTGGATTTTGATATTAAAAATCATAAAGTGGCTGGCTATAATTACAAAATGTTGCCGATTTTTAGCAACCTAATTAAGCCTGATGGGCAGATGATTTCTTATATCAAAAAAATGCGAAATACTAAATATGACAAAAATGTGATTGAGGCGCGTTCAGCTGCTATGGCGAATAATCCGGCGCGTGTGGGCAAAAGTTATGATGCAATTCTGACTGAAAAACTCTGCACCACCGAGCAAACTTTGTACCGGCGGGGGAATTTTATGGGGACTTGGGACCAGGTTTTGGTGAATGCTTTGCGGCAGGAACACTCAGCCGATTTTGCCTTTAGCGCTGGGGTTCGCTGGGGTACTTCGGTGCTGGCTGGCGCTGAGGTTACAATGGAAGATGTGATGACAAATACTTCAATGACCTACGGCGAGACTTATGTAAATGAGCTGAAAGGCGCGCAAATCAAGGAAGTTTTGGAGGGAATTGCTGAGAATTTATTTGTGCAAGACCCGTATTTGCAGTCCGGCGGCGATATGGTTCGGGTCGGCGGATTGGACTACAGCATTGACCCGGCGGCGAAATTGGGCAATCGCATTAGTAATATGAAAGACGATAAGGGCGTTGAAATTGAGGCTAAAAAATCTTACAAAGTTGCTGGCTGGGCGCAGGTAAATTCGGTGGGCAGCGGGCGGCTGATGTGGGATGTGGCAGCGGATTATTTGCGGAGGCAAAAGCATTTGAACCTGAAAAAAGTTAATCACCCTACTATTAAAGGGGTTAAAAATAATCCCGGAATTGAGAATTATGATGGCAAATTAATTTGACGATTTGAATGTTAGAAACAGCTAAAAATACACTCAAAAATTTATGGTTTCAGGACACTGAAAAGCCTCTCTACATCAACGATGTGGCAGTCAGAGTGCGGGCTGGAATACTGCTGATTATCCCTGTTTATATGGCATTTACGCTGTTTGATGTGGTGTTTGGCGCAAGCTGGGAAGTGGTGGAAAATACTACAATTATTGACACTTTTGAGACCGATTGGGACGAGCGAATTGTGTATCAGATTGAGGCAGTAAAACGGGTATTTGATTACACTTTTCAGACCAAATTATTGCTGTATGCTTTGCTGGAAATGCTGCTTGGAATGTCGGTTTTTAGTGCGCGTTTTTCCCCGACTATTTTGCTTGCTACTTTGCTTACTCTGGGCAGCAAACCTATCTGGAAGCCGATTGCTCCAAAGCGTTGTGCGTGGGGGCTTGGAGCGAGTTTTATTCTTGTTTGCATCGTTTTTTTTAACCCCGATAGCATTGCGATTTGGCTGAATAATTGGCTTGGTAGCAGCATTCCGACTGACTCAAATTATGTGCCGACTTGGCTGGCGCTAAATTTAGTCTGGATTTGCCTATTATTTATGTGGTTAGAATGCGTTTTGGGCTTTTGCGTTGGCTGCAAAATTCATACTGGATTGGTCAAAATCGGCTTTGTAAATCACAAATGCGAGGCTTGTGAAAATATTGATTGGGACAAAATTAGTGATAAAAAACGCCAAAATTTAAAGGACAAAAACTGAGCGTGTGGCGAAATTTTTAGTAATATTTTGCTTGTTTTGTAGCCTTGCTAAAGCCGATGTGGTGAAGCCGGCTTTGGTGGAGATTTCAATTTTCCCAAATCATTTGCAGCTGCAAATCCAGCTAAGTCTTGAGGCGGTGATGAGCGGCATTGGCACTCAATATAAAAATACCAAAAATGCTCCAAACGCCGCTGAGTATGATGAACTACGAGCTTTACCAGCGGCAGAATTACGCCGGCGTTTTGCAAAATTTGAGGCTGATTTTCTCAGCGGCTTGCAATTATTTATTAACGACAAAGCGCAAAAATTGGTTTTAAACCACGCCGAAATAGATATTATCGGCTATAAAAAACGCCCCAGAAAAACCATTTTGACTTACTCAGCAGAGCCAATAAAATCGGTAAAAATACTCGGCTGGCAATACCACAAAGCCTATGGCGACAGTGCTTTGCGCTATCAAGTGTTCAAAAAAAATGAGTATAATTGGAGCGAGTGGAGGTGGCTAAATGGGGCAAATCCCAACGCTAAAATTGTAATTGATAATCCGCCACAGACCAGTAAAATCAAGGGTTTCTTGCAATTTATCAGCATCGGTTTTGACCATGTAATGCCATTAGGCTGGGACCATATTTTGTTCATAATCGGCATGGCTTTATCCTCAATATTATGGCGGCATTTGCTGCTGCTGGTGAGCAGTTTTACTTTGGCTCACACCCTGACGCTTGGGCTGGCAATGCTTGGCGTGGTTGAGGTTTCCGCCAGAATTGTGGAGCCGCTGATTGCCTTTTCAATTGCTTATGTGGCGTTTGAAAATTTGTTGCCTAAGCAATCCATCAGGCGCAAAAGTCTGGTTGTATTTTTGTTCGGATTGGTTCACGGGCTGGGTTTTGCCAGTATGCTGAAAACTTTCCAGATGCCGCCAAATTCATTTTTAAGCACTTTAATTGGTTTTAATATCGGCGTTGAATTGGCACAAATTGTTATTATTTTTGCAGTGCTAATGCTGTTATTTTTGCTGCATATTTTAGGGCTAAATCAGCGCAAATTACCGCACGCCCCAGGAGAGATAATTGCCCTTAGCGTTGGTTTTATTGACTTTCACCGTGCCCGACCAATTAGT
>JAAOIF010000071.1 GCA_015163925.1 Candidatus Thioglobus sp. | reverse complement strand
TTATCACCGAATACTTGGATGAGCGCCTTCCGTTCCCGCCATTGCTGCCCTTCGTTTGTTACTTTTCATCCGGAAGCCTCCGAGCATATTGACCGCACACTCGGTATGATTAAAGAGGCAGGCTGCAAGGCTGGACTGGTTTTTAACCCCGCCACGCCGCTAAATCTGCTGGAAAATGTGCTGGATAAATTGGATATGATTTTGCTGATGTCGGTCAATCCGGGCTTCGGCGGGCAATCTTTCATTCCTCACACCTTAGAAAAATGCCGTCAGGTGCGAAAACTTATTGATAATAGTGGGCGGGAAATTCGCTGGGAAATAGACGGCGGAGTCAAAGTTGATAATATTTGTGAAGTGGCAAAAGCCGGTGCTGATACCTTTGTAGCCGGTTCGGCGATTTTCAACAGCGATGATTACCAAGCCACAATTGCTACGATGAGAGCCGAATTAGCAAAAGCATAAAGCTACTTTTTTGCTGTATTTTTGGTATAATGCTCGGCTTTATGATTTTTGGTAAAAGCAGTATTTTTATCAAATTATTTTTTAATGTATCACACAATTTGGCGTGCTAATCAGGGTGCTTTGCAAAAAGTTGATTAGTAGAAATTGTGGAAGGAAACGCCGTCAGAGCGGCTTTTCAACAACCCTTAGGAGAGAGAAAAATGGCTGAAGCCTCAATGAAAAAAATGTTAGAAGCCGGTGTGCATTTTGGCCACCGCTCACGCTTTTGGCATCCAAAAATGCAACGCTACATTTACGGAACGCGGAACGGCGTGCATATTATCAACTTAGAAAAAACCTTGCCGATGTTTAATGAGGTGCTGAATTTTGCCTCCAAAACCACAGCTTCCGGTGGCTCAATTTTATTTGTTGGCACCAAGCGCGCCGCTTGCGATATTATCAAACAAGAGGCTGTCCGCTGCGGTATGCCGTATGTCAACCATCGCTGGCTCGGCGGTATGATGACCAATTATAAAACCATCAAAGCCTCAATCAAACGCCTGAAAGACTTGGAGTTTTTAGCAGAAGAAAACTTCGCCCAATTTGGCAAAAAAGAGGGCTTAATGATGACCCGTGAAATGGCAAAATTAGAACGCAGCTTAGGCGGTATCAAAGACTTAGGCGGCATTCCTGATGTGGTTTTCGTCATTGATATTGGGCATGAAAAAAACGCCGTCAAAGAGGCACAAAAACTCAAATTACCGCTCATCGGCGTGGTTGATAGCAACCATAATCCCGAAGGCATTGATTATGTAATCCCCGGAAATGATGACTCCATAAGGGCTATCGGCTTTTATGTTCGTGAGATTGCCAATGCAGTTTTAGAGGCAAAAGCCGCCGCCGGCACGCCAGAAGTGAAAACTCCAATTAAGAAAAAACCAGTTGCCAAAACGCCAGAAATCGCAGATGTGCAAGCAAAAATAGCTGAGAGGACTGCTGAAAAAATTGATGAAAAAACTGCAGAGAAAACTACTGAAAAGACCAAAAAACCAGCTGTAAAGAAAACTGAAAAGGCTAAAAAACCAGCTGCTAAAAAAGCCGTTGCCGCTAAAAAACCAAGCGAAAAAGCAACAAAAAAACCAAGCGAAAAACTTGATTCTGCCGCACTCAAAACTATGAAAAAAGCAGAAATCGCCGCTTACGCCAAAACCCAAAATGTCAAAGTAAATAGCAGCGACACTAAGGCACAAATGCTGGAAAAGCTTGGGCAATAGCCAATAAATTTTAGGAGAAAATTATGCCAGTTACAGCCGCTTTAGTCAAAGAACTCCGCGAGAGAACCGGCGCCGGAATGATGGATTGCAAAAAATCCCTGACCGAAACCGGCGGCGATATGGAGGCCGCCATTGACCTTATGCGTGCCTCCGGTGCTGCTAAAGCCGCCAAAAAATCAGGCCGTGTGGCAGCCGAAGGTTTGGTCAAAGTCAATGTCAGCGCTGATGGCAAAATTGCCACAATTTTAGAGGTCAATTCGGAAACCGATTTTGTCACTAAGGGCGATGTTTTTATTGATTTTGTTGATGAATTAGGCGACTTGGCACTGAAAACCACGCCGGCAAATATTGAAGAATTTTTATCTCAAACCTTAGAAAATGGCGACTCTTTAGAAAAAGCCCGTGGCGACATCGTGGCAAAAGTCGGCGAAAATGTTGCCATCAGACGGGTGCAAACTCTGCGGACTGACGGCATTATCGGCGCTTACAAACACGGCGAACGCATCGCAGTATTAACGGCAATCACAGGCGGGGAGGCGACTTTAGCCAAAGACATCGCCATGCACATTGCCGCCTCTAAGCCCGAATGCGTAACTGCCGAGCAGTTGCCGGCCGAGCTTTTAGAGAGAGAAAAAGCAGTTTTTGTCGAGCAAGCCAGAGAATCCGGCAAGCCAGATGACATTATTGAAAAAATGATTGGCGGGCGGATGAAAAAATTTGTCAGCGAAGTAACGCTTTACGGGCAGGCTTTCGTCAAGGACCCAGACACCACCGTGGGCAAATTAGTGGAGGCCGCCGGCGCTGAAGTAACGGCATTTGTCCGCTTTGAAGTCGGCGAAGGCATTGAGAAAAAGGCAGAAAATTTTGCCGATGAAGTAATGGCTCAAATCCAAGCATAGTCCAAATCCATACTAATTTAAAAGGCGCTTTTGTGCCTTTTTTTATGTGCAAAATACAGATTCTGCAAACTTATTCAGAATTACAAAGAATTCAGAATTACAGAAACGGCAACTAAATCAGCAAGGAAAAATGGTGAAAAAAGATGGTAAAAAATGGTAAAAAAAGATGAAAAATGGTGCCGATGGCGAGAGTCGAACTCGCACGAGCGTAGCTCACTACCCCCTCAAGGTAGCGCGTCTACCAATTCCGCCACATCGGCAAATGAGGAATTTTTGAGGCTATTCGTCTGGAATATTATTGTTAATTTTTGGGTCAATTTTTGAGTCAAGCGCCGGCACATCAGTAGTAACGGCTGGCTTTTCAATGGTTACTTCATCAATAACGCCCCGATATTCGCCGTCTGCATCACGCTCGTTAGTGGCTAAATATGCCAAAATTAAACTGGTTGAAAAGAAGCCAATGGCGATGCTGGCGGTGAGTTTGTATAAAAAAGAATTAGCTCCGCGAGCGCCAAATACTGAGCCGGAAGCACCAGCACCAAAGGCCGCACCGGCGTCTGCACCCTTGCCGTGTTGCATTAAAATCAGCGCCACCAAACTTAGCGCCAGCAATATATGAATAATTAAAATAATTTGAAATGACATAAATTAACCTGCTTTGCAAATTTGTAAAAAATCCTCACTTTTCAGCGATGCGCCGCCAATCAGCCCGCCGTCAATATCCTCACAAGCCAGTAGTTCTGGGGCATTGCCGGGGTTCATACTGCCGCCGTATAAAATCGGCGTGGCTTGGGCAATTTCGCTGTCGTGCCGAGCCAACAAATCACGAATAAAACTGTGAGTTTCTTGGGCTTGAGCCGGAGTGGCAGTAACGCCTGTGCCGATTGCCCAAACTGGCTCATACGCCACAATTATATTGGCAAATGCCTGAATTCCAACTCGCTCAATCACAGCATTTATCTGCTGGGCAAGCACTTGTTCGGTGGCCTCGGACTCGCGTTCTGATAGGGTTTCGCCGATGCAAAATAATGGAATTAGCCCTGCCGTTACTGCTGTTTGGATTTTTTCAGCAACGACTTCATCACTCTCGCCGTACAGCTGGCGGCGTTCTGAATGCCCGACAATTACATATTTTGCCCCAAAATCTTGTAACATTTCAGCACTCACCTCACCGGTAAAAGCGCCGGCGGCGTTAATGTTTAAATCCTGAGCGCCGATATGGAGCTGGGAATGGGCTGCCAAGGCTTGGGCTTGGGACAAATAGGGGTAAGGCGGGCAGACGATTGCTTGGGCTTGAACCTCGCCCAGACCCGCCAGAATGCCCATAATTAGGGTGCTGGCGGTTTCTTTTGAGGCATTCATTTTCCAATTACCTGCAATAATTATTTGACGCATAAATAATATGTTTGGCTAAAAATTGGGCTATTTTATGCTAATTGGGCTAAAAAAGCAATTAGTGGTTTGATTTTGAAGCAAAATAAAGTGCTAAGGAAACCAGCAAAATTCCGCATGCAAAATACAGCAAATCCAAGGCGTTAGGAAATTCCATTGACAAGGACACTTCAAAAAAAGTTACTACTAAAATCATCAAAATAACTTTGGCGAGTTTTGACTTTAAATCGTCCAAAGAATTAATCACCAAAACCTTAGAGGAATGGCTGCTGTCCTTGGCTTCATCGATTTCGCTAATGAATAATTCATACAATCCTAAGGCGAAAATCAGCAAAATTGTAGCCAGCAAAAAACCGTCAATTGCGCCGACCGTATGGGCGACCATTTCAATTTTCATTTCCTTTCTGCCGGTTGCTGAGGCCGCAAAATAATCAGTCAGATGACTTAGCAAATTTGCCACATCAAGTGCCGTAATCACAAATAATAATAACGATAATAATAATGAAGAAATCACCGCTGTTAAGACCATTTGCCGAGAATTCCACAGCAGCCGTTCAAAATATTTTTCAACTAATTTCATTGATAAATCCTATAATAATATAAAATTTTAGTATATCATAACTGCAATAAATGAACCTCAACTTTAACTAAATTTATGTCAGCCACTTGGACAAAATGCCTTAATACCTTAAAAGACAGCATTCCCTTGCCGATTTTTAGCGTCTGGGTGCAGCCTCTAAAAGCCATTGAAGAGGCCGGCAAGCTTTCACTTTTAGCGCCAAATAAATCTGTAATGGATTATGTAAATAAAAATCTCAAGTCGCAGATAAAAAGTGCCATTTCTCAGCATAATAAAAATCTCAAAATTTTTATTGGAGTCGCAAAACCGTCCTCTCAGGGCATTTGGAAAAACACCACGGCGCTGTTTCCGGAATACACTTTTGACAATTTAGTATTAGGAAATGCCAACCAAATGGCATACAGCGCCACCCGACAAATTGCCGAAAATGTTGCCTCATCGCCTTATAATCCTTTTATTATTTATGGCGGCTCGGGGCTGGGGAAAACTCATTTGATGCAAGCGGCTGGGCATTTAGCACAAGAGAAAAATCCAAATATCAAAGTAATGTATGTGCCGCTGATGGATTTTGTCCGCAATATTACTAACGGCCTCCGCCACCAAACCATTGAAGACATCAAGGCATATTACCAATCTGCTGATTTATTATTGGTTGATGATATTCATTTGATTGCCGGCAAGGAAAAATCTCAAGAGGAATTTTTCCATATTTTTAACTTTTTATTTAACACTAAAAAGCAAATTATTTTCACTTGCGACCAAGCCCCAAAAGGCATTAAATCATTAGAAGAAAGGCTAAAAACCAGATTTTCACAAGGCCTAAATCTACATTTAGAGCCGCCAGAATTAGAAATGCGAGCTGCTATTTTGCTGAAAAAAGCCCACAATTCCAAAATCAATATTAGCCTCACCGAGGACACTGCCCTATTTATTGCCGGACATATTACTTCTAATGTCAGAGACCTTGAAGGGGCGCTGCTGAAGCTCAAAGCCTTTGTTGATTTTTCCAAAACCAAGCATCCGTTTATTTCCAAAGAAGTGGTTGAAAATGCCCTCGGCGAGCTGATAAAACCGGCAATTAAAAATATTGATATTAACGATATTCAAAAAGAAGTCGCCAAGCATTACGCCATTACCATATCCGATCTCAGCTCCAAAAATCGCAAGCAACATATGGTTTTGGCTCGGCAAATGGCGATTTTTATTGCCCATTCACTTACCACATTATCACTTAGCAAAATTGGAAAACATTTTGGTAATAGGGACCATTCCACAGTTTTGCATGCTATTAAAAAAATGCAGGAAAAAACCTTAGAAGTCGCGGAAATAAACAGCGCTCACGAATTAATAAAACTAAAATTAGCCAATTTATAAGCACTTATTAACACTTTCCACAGGCACTTATTCCGCCAACTGTTAATAACTTTAATAACTTAAGAAATCAACAAATTTTGTAAACATTTGCTTGAGTTTTTACATAAAATAGCATAGGATTTATCAACAATTTAATTGTTTGTTTTTTAAGGA
>JAAOIF010000070.1 GCA_015163925.1 Candidatus Thioglobus sp. | reverse complement strand
GGGGCAGGCGACTAAAATTGCGCAGTTTTTATTAGCCGATGATAAGTGTTATCTGGTTCGTGGGCGTTTTGGGCAAAATACTGATACTGCCGATTGTGAGGGCAAAATCACTCAGCAGGTTGCCGCCGACCGTGTAGTTTTCCCCGGGCAGGGGGCGATGGGAGCTTGTATGGCGGCACTTAATCAGCATAATTTGGTGGAAGTGATTAAAACTTGCGCTGAGGAAAAACCATTCTTAGGAATTTGCTTAGGCTTGCAACTTTTGTTCGAGCATTCCGATGAAAATGGCGGCATTGCTGGGCTGGGAATCATTAACGGCAATGTGGTTAAATTTCCAGCAAACTCACTGAAAGTCCCACATATGGGCTGGAATAATGTCAGCCAAACCTTGCCACATCAGCTCTGGCACAAGATTGAAAATCATTCTCGTTTCTACAGCGTTCATAGTTATTTTGTGCAAACGCTGGATGAAAATGTGATTGCCGGCAGCACCAATTATGGGCTGGATTTCACCTGTGCCATCGCCAAAAATAACATTTTCGCCGTGCAATTTCACCCCGAAAAATCCGCCGATGACGGCTTGCAACTTTTAACTAATTTTGTAAATTGGCAGGTTTAAATGCTGTTAATTTGCTCATAACAATCCAGCACATTTGCATGGTAACTGCCGCCAAAAATGTTCAAATGATTTAGATAATGATAAAGCATATATAGCGGTTTTCGGCGCTCGAAGCCGGTTTCTAATGGGTAAATTTTATTGTAATTATGGTAAAAATCGTTTGAAAATCCGCCGAACATAAAAGTCAAAGCCAAGTCAATTTCCCGATGCCCGTAGTAGCAAGCGCAATCGATAAAATACGGATGGGCCTTGCCACTCAGCAGATTTCCAGACCACAAATCGCCATGCAATAAGCTCGGCTGAATGCCGTCAGCTAACAATTTTTCCAACTGATTTTCAACACTTAACAGCCGCTGATATTCGCCCTCGTTCAGGTGATTATTTTGATAAGCCAGCTGGATTTGAAACAATAATCTATACTGCCAATAAAATTTCTTCCAACTCTCAATCTGCTTGTCTGGTGCGTTTTTCTGCGGAGTTGTGCCAATATTATTATCAAAATCAAAGCCAAAAAATGGGGCAGTATTTTGATGCAGCAAGGCTAATTCAGCGCCGGCCTGAGCTTGCAAATTTGGATTATTATTTGGGGAAATCCACTCTAAAATCAGGCAAAATTCACACGCTCCCAGCACTTTTGGAGTGTGAATTGTTTTGCCCAAAAGTGTTAAAGATTTGCCCTCATTTATTAATTGCTGGCTGGCAGTTTTTTGATATTTGATGAAAACTTTGCCGCCATTTTTGAGCTGAATTTGATAGGCTGAAAAAAGTCCGCTGCCCACAGATTGCTTGCTGGCAACGGCTTTTCCCAAGTGTTTTTGGATGTGAAATTCTACTGACATTGCTTTTTTAAACAAGAAATATACGCCTGATGATTTAGCGCCTGATTGTTTTTTTGTGCGGCAAAAATCATCTGGGCAATGCATTCCATCATCTGATGCTCGGCGGTATGAGGGTCTTTTGTCTGCTGCAAAATTTTTTGATAATACTCCAAAATGCCCGCCGGCTGGTTGATTGCAAGCTGCTCTTGCAAGGCTAAATGCAAATTAATATGCAAAAATGGATTGGTCTGGCCGGCATCTGGAAAATATTCAGAATCCACATTTTTAATCAAATTATGATACTCCGGATGCAAGGAAATCACTTGCGCTAACTGGTTTTCTAAAGGGGTTAGCGGCTGTTTATTTAAGAATTTTTGCCAAGCACTTTTGAGAATTTGGCGCTGCTCGGTGCGGTCTTGTGGGTAAAACACGGGCGAATTTGAGCCTTACAGATTTTTCTCTTCGTATTCGCACAGGTCAAGCAAAATGCACTCTGGGCAAAGCGGAGAGCGGGCTTTACAAGTGTAACGGCCATGCAAAATCATCAAATGATGGGCTGGAACTCGGTATTCGTCCGGGATAAATTTAACCAATTTCTTCTCCACTTCCAACACAGTTTTGCCGCTGGCGATGGCGGTGCGATTGGCGACCCGATAAATATGAGTATCAACGGCAATGGTCGGCTGGCCGAAGGCGGTATTCAGCACCACATTGGCAGTTTTGCGTCCGACACCGGGCAAGGCTTCAAGCTCTTTGCGGGTTTCAGGCACTTTTGAGGCGTATTTATCAATCAGAATTTTGCAGGTTTGGGTGATGTGTTTGGCTTTGGAATTGAACAATCCGATGGTTTTGATGATGTCTCTGAGAGCGTCCTGACCGAGTTCAAAAATCGTCTCCGGAGTGTTGGCGATGGGGAAAAGTTTTTCGGTAACTTTATTAACACTTTTGTCCGTTGCTTGGGCGGAAAGCGTTACTGCCACTAACAATTCAAAGGCGGTGGAATGGTTTAATTCGGTGGTCGGATTGGGTATTTTTTTCAGCAATCTCCCAAACATTTCATTACGAGTCTCGGCGTTCATTCTGTTAGCTCATTTTATTTAATGGCGAAAATTATACCCTAATGCTTAGATAATAGCAAAATCGCTACAAGTCGCTTGTGGCTTGGCAAAGCGAGGTGCTGTAAGCCTCAAGCTGCTGCCAGAGTTTTTCTTGCTGAGGATTTTCAGAACGCATATTTTTAATACTTTGCAAGAAATCCTCAAGCTGCAAATAGCCATTTTCACCTGTTTGAATGCGGGCTTGAACCGTTTCAAACCACTGCTGTGACTCAATTTCGCTAAGAGAATTTGGATAATTTCGTGCCTTAAAATGCAGCAGCAAAGTTGATAATTTATTGTCTTTGAATTTTGGATGAAAATCCTTTAAATCATTAACATTTAAGCCTTGAATCTGCTGGCAAATTCGCTTGTCGGAATTGTCAATAAAGCCGTCATATAGCGCTTGGTCGGCATCCGTGCTGGCGGGCGGCGGCTCATTTTGATAAATCTCAGCCACCACTTTACTAATCGCCGTTTTGTTGTTTTGAATAAAATCCAAATACTCCAAACACTGCGGCAAATTAATCTGTAATTGGGAGATAATTTCAGCCTCAATTTTATGCACATTCGGCACTAACATCGGGCTTTTGTTAAATACCAAATCTTTAATTTGCAGGCGCTCAACCCCTTCCGGCAGCTCAGTTTGCTTGGTAAACATCAAAGTTTTCAACTCATCAATACTTGAATTTAACAAAATTTTTGGGTCTTGGTCAAGGTTAAAAATAATGGCGCGTTCAGAATACTCTGGATGATAGCCGAGCGCCGCCGTCAGCCGAGTGCAGGAAAGCTCCGGCGGATACATTCCAGAAGTATGCAGCATCGGCTCAAACAGTTTAATTTTTTGGGCAACGGTTTTTTTCTGCCGCAAACTAAAAGCATAATCAAATAATTGCGGCTGCGTGGATTTGATAATTTTCGCAATCTCAATGGTAGCAAGGACATCAGCCAGTGCGTCATGAGCATTACTGTGCTGAATTCCATTTGCAATTGAGAGTTTATCAAGCCTAAACAGCGGATTTCCGCCTTCATCATACGCCCATTTGAGGCTGGAATTTTTCTTCAAAGCGTAGCAAAGCCGCACCACATCAAGTATATCCCAACGAGTATTGCCATTTTGCCAATGCCAAGCGTAAGGGTCAAAAAAATTCCTATACAAAGTATGACGGGTAAATTCATCATCAAAACGAATTGAGTTATAGCCGGCGATGCAGGTGTTCGGCTGGCTAAATTCAGCGTTGATTTGGCTGATAAATTTATGCTCAATTATGCCTTTTTCAGCACATAGCTGCGGGCTGATACCCGTTACCGCACAGGCCTCAGGGGACGGCAGGCAGTCATTTGTCGGCTGGCAATAAAACATTTTCTCATCCAAAATATTGAGATTTTCATCAGTCCGAATACCAGCAAATTGAGCGATACGACTGGTTTTTGGCGACAAACCAAATGTCTCAAAATCATACCAATAGAATGTTTTCATAGGTTTATTTTAACTAATTTATGGCCTCATTTTCACAAAAACAAAACCGATTTTTATTCAATAAAGTGCAATATTAATATTGGAAAAGGTGATAATAGTAGGGTCTGTTGTGCTCGTGGTTGACACCCCCTGAGCCGATAAATAAAAAAATAAGGAAGTGAGATAGTTTGCTATTGAGCAAGCCTGCCGAGTTAGTAGGAAGCCTGCGGCAAACTTCGAATTTCCGTCTTGAATCTTAAAGGTTCAGGCACTTATCAAGCACGGCACAATGGATACTTTTTTATAATCTGCGGCAAAATCATAAATCAAATGAGACAAATTCTTAGAAGCAAAAGACGCGCTATCGCTCACTCTGAAAAAGATAAATTAGCCAGAAAATTATCAGCAAAAATACCAAAAATTAGCCATTTGCGCAGCGGGCAAAAGCTTGCTTTATATTTGCCGAATGACGGTGAAATTGATACAAAATATATTATAAACTTCTTAAAAAATCGGGGAATTAGTATCTATTTGCCGGTATTGTCTGGAAAAAAACTAAAGTTTGCAAAAATGGAAAATCGCTTTAAAAAAAACCGATTTGGTATTTCTGAGCCAGTTTCAAGCAAAATTTTAAACGCCAATCAGCTCAATATTATTTTGCTGCCGTTAGTGGGTTTTGATGCAAATAAAAATCGGTTAGGCATGGGCGGAGGCTTTTATGACCGCACTTTGGAGTTTAAAAAACGCCAAAATAATTACAAAAATCCCAAACTTTACGGCTTGGCATTTGACTCTCAAAAAGTGGAAAAAATAATTCCTCAAGCTTGGGATGTGGCGCTGGACGGGGTCATAACTCCAACCGCCATTTACCGATAAAACCCAATTTAAAGACTCTCAACCACCGCTTGCTTGCTTTTGGAAAAATGCTTTGAGGGTTGGATTTTGATTGATAAAATTCATTCCAAAACCGCGAAGCCACCTGATTGGTTCGGAGTTTTCCTTGTAAATCCAGTCCAAGCCGCTCATGGTTTTTGCCATCAATTCGTTGTCTAATCGGCGCGCTCTGGCGTAAATTCGTAATGTAGCAAAATCGCCGATATTCTGATTACTTGCGGCTAATTGCTTTGATAATTCTTGAACATCTGCGAAACCCAAATTAACACCTTGCCCAGCAAGCGGGTGAATATTATGCGCCGCATCGCCAATTAATGCTAAATTTGGCTTGACATAATCCTTGGAACTGCGGGCTATCAGCGGGAAAGCGCCAATCTCACTTAACACTTTAAACTCGCCAAAACGACATTCCACACCGGCGGCAAGTCGGTTAGCAAAATCAGTTTTAGGCAAGCCTAATAATTCATCCGCCAAAGCATTTTTCGCCGACCAGACAACCGCTGCCTGCCTGTCTGCAAGCGGCAATAGGGCAATAATTCCGTCAGCCAAAAAGCGCTGCCAAGTGGTATTTTCAAACGATTTTTCGCTGCGGATATTACAAATAATCGCCTGCTGCTGATAATCGGTTGCGCTAAATTTTATCCCAGCCAAATCCCGCACCCGAGAATTTGCCCCGTCAGCCCCCACCAGCAAGCCACATTCGGCATTTGTGCCATCGTCAAATTGCAATTTATAGCCGGAATTATTTTTCTCAAAGCCTTGTAATTTTGCACAAATATTTTGCACTTTTGTATTTTTCAAAGCCTCAAATAAAGCCGCTTGAATTGCATCATTTTCAACAATATGACCTAAATTTTTTGCCTCATCTGCGGCAAAATCCAGCGTCCCATGAGAATTTTGATCCCAGACTTTAGTTTGCGTAAAAGCCTGTTTGCGCTTGAGCAAATCCCAGACTCCGAGCCGCTCTAAAAACGCTTGTGAGCTTGGAGTAATCGCACTCACACGCAGGCTGAAATCCTTACCCAGAGCGGGATTTAGGCTATTTGGTTCAATAATTGCAATAGTCAATTCGGCAGTTTTTGCCATGCTCAAAGCCAACGCCCCGCCGACCATTCCGCCGCCGATAATTGCTAAGTCAAAACGCTTCACAGCTACCCGGCGATGGTCATTTGCTTGACCAGCACGCAGCCGGCTTTGATGTTGCTGCGGCGGTCTATATCGCTGCCGACATATTCAATATCTAACAGCATTT
>JAAOIF010000006.1 GCA_015163925.1 Candidatus Thioglobus sp. | reverse complement strand
CCAGAGCGATTTGGAGGAATTGCAAAAAGCATTAAAAAACTCAAATTCAAAATATATTTTATTAACACTTCATCACCCGATTGTGCCGCTGAAAAGCACTTGGGACGATGATTTATCCTTAGAAAATCCGCAAGAACTGTTTGAAATTTTGGATAAATACCCTAAAATACAAGCAGTAATTTTTGGGCATGCGCATCAGGCGGGCGAATTTCGGCGTAAGAATTTACGCATTTTTTCCTGCCCATCAACTGCCAAACAATTTGACGCTGAGGACAAAATCGGCTTCAACCATTACCAATTAGGCGATAATGGCAAAATAAAAATGCAGACTAAGTGGCTAAAAATGGCAAAAAATTAACGAATAAATCAGGCAAATTATGGCAAAAAAAACAGCAGCAGAGGACAAAAATAAATTAGTAATCGCCATTTCATCCAGGGCATTATTTGATTTAGACGAGTCCCACCAAATCTACAAAAGTCAAGGCGTAGAGGCTTATGCCAAGCATCAGCAGGAAAATGAAGCGCTGATTTTATCCCCCGGAGTCGGATTTTCTTTGGTGAAAAAATTGCTATCACTTAACACCAAAAAAAATCCGATTGATGTAATTTTGCTCTCAAGAAACAGTGCTGATACCGGCTTGCGGATTTTTAATTCCATTGAACATTATCAGCTCAATATCTCCCGCGCCGCCTTTACTCGCGGGGAATCCACCCATAATTTAGTCAGCGCATTTGCGGCTGATTTGTTCCTCTCAAGCAATTATAAAGATGTGCAAAAAACCTTGCAATCTGGCTTTGCCGCCGCCTCTATTGTCGGTTCTGGCTCAAAAAATGCGCATCCAACCCAGCTGCGGATTGCTTTTGACGGTGATGCGGTAATTTTCTCTGATGAATCTGAGCGCATTTATCAGCAGCAAGGCTTGGAAGCTTTTACTAAAAACGAGCAAAGCTCCGCCGATATTGAGCTAAAAGCCGGACCCTTTAAGTATTTTTTAAAATCCTTGCACAAAATCCAATCCGCTTTTCCGGAAGCCGACAACCCCATCAGAACGGCGTTAGTAACGGCTCGCTCCGCCCCATCGCACAAACGCGTAATTCACACCATGCGCAAATGGGGCATTCGGATTGATGAATCTTTCTTTTTAGGCGGCTTGGACAAAGGCATATTTTTGAAAGAATTTGGCGCTGATATTTTCTTTGACGACCAGCACCAGCACTGCAAATCCGCCTCAAAATATGTGCCAACCGGACATGTTCCAAATGGAATTACTAACCTAAAATAATTAGCAAAACTGGGGTGATAATTCGTTAAAATTAGCGGATTATTTTGTCATTTGCACTAAAAAAAAATCTTAAATTATGTCTAAAAAAATCCAAGCTGTTCGCGGTATGAACGATTTATTGCCCAAAAATTCAAGTCTTTGGCTTGAGGTTGAAACTCGCATTTCTGCCATTTTTAACAGTTTTGGCTACAAAAAAATTAGCACTCCATTAGTGGAAAAAACTCAAGTTTTTCAGCAGGCAATCGGGGCCGCCAGCGATATTATTTCCAAAGAAATGTATTCTTGGCAAGAGGCTAACGGCGAATCTTTGAGCCTCAGACCTGAGGGCACAGCCGGTGTGGTGCGGGCGATGATTGAGCATAATTTGCCCAGAGACGGAGTGCAAAAAGTGTTTTATCAGGGTCCAATGTTTCGGCATGAGCGCCCACAGCAAGGGCGTTATCGGCAATTTCATCAAATCGGCGCTGAGGTTTTTGGGGCTGAAAATGCCAAAATAGATGCAGAATTAGTTGCCATAACTCATAATTTATGGACTGATTTGGGGCTGAAAAATCTGACTTTGGAAATTAATACTCTTGGCTCAAATGCTGACAGGCAAAGCTATAAAGCGATTTTAGTGGATTATTTTAGCAAGCATAAATCTGAGTTGGATGAGAATAATTTACGCCGTTTGGAGCAAAATCCGCTGCGAATTTTGGATAGTAAAAATAAATCTCTGCAAGGCTTAATCGCCGCTGCGCCAAAGCTTACAGAGCATTTGGACGATGCTTCAAAACAACATTTTGAGGATTTTAAAGCCTATTTGGAATGCTTGAAAATTCCATACAAAATCAATCCGCATTTGGTCAGGGGCTTGGATTATTACAGCCGCACGGTGTTTGAATGGACGACCGATGAGCTCGGCGCTCAGGCGGCAATTTGTGCTGGCGGCAGGTATGATGGCTTGGTGGAAAAAATGGGCGGCAGCCCTACTGCGGCGGTCGGTTTCGCCATTGGTTTGGAGCGGCTGATTTTGCTCTTACAGGCACAAAATATCAGCTTGGAGTCGCCAGTTTTATCGATTTATTTAGTAGCATTCGGCGAGCCGGCGCAGCGAAAATCTATGCAAATTACTCAAAAATTACGCCGTGCATTGCCCACAGCAATACTTTATAATGATGTCAGTTTAGGCAGTTTCAAAGCGCAATTTAAAAAGGCCGATAAAGCCGGTGCGGATTTTGCGCTAATTTTGGGTGAGGAAGAAATTAGTAATAATCAAATCAGCCTCAAACCCTTGAAAAATCAAGGCTCACAGCAAACTATGAGCTTGGAAAAAGCAATCAATTATTTGGAAAATCTATGAAAAATTTTATTGAAATCGGCACAACTGAAGAGCAACAAGTTGAGCAAATCAAGCAATGGATTAAGGAAAATGGCTTGCAAATTATCATCGGAATTAGCCTTGGGCTTGGCTCAATTTGGGGCTGGAATTACTTTAAGGATTATCAATATCAGCAAGCCATTGCCGCCCGCTCTGCTTATTTATCAATGGTTTCAGCCGATGATGTGAAAAATTTGAGCGAGCTGAAAAGCAATCATACCAACAGCACTTACGCCCAGCAAGGCGAATTTATTGCCGCAAAATATGCACTTGACGGCGGCGATAAAAAGCAAGCTTTGGAGCATTTATTGCCGTTGATAAATGCCGAAAATAATGAATTTATCGTCCATACAGCAAAACTTCGCGCTGCCAGTATTTACTTGGAACTCGGCGATTTTGAGCAAGCATTAGGCGTTATCGGCGAGGTCAAAAATAACGCTTTTAGTGGTTTATATCATCATCTCACCGCCGATATTTACTTGGCAAAAAACGACCAAAATTTGGCAAAAGAGTATTACCAGCTGGCTTTGGACGAGTTGCCAGCCAATTCAAAATTAAAAGAGCTGATTAAAATTAAGCTTGATGATCTTAATTAATTTATTGACAAATCAGCATTATGGCGCTTCCAATTATCGCACTCGTTGGGCGGGCAAATGTTGGCAAATCAACACTTTTCAACCGCCTCAGCCGCTCGAGACAAGCCTTAGTTTCAGACTTTGAAGGGCTGACCAGAGACCGCCAATACGCCGAGATTTCCTTAGACGACGGGGTTTTAGCCACAATTATTGACACCGGCGGCTTGACCCACAAAGACCATCAAATTGATACTGAAATCAAGGGGCAAGTGCTGAATGCCTTAGAGGAATCTGATGTGATTTATTTTATCCTCAGCAGCCGTGATGGCTTGACAGCACTGGATTTGCAGATTGCCTCAGAGCTGCGAAAAATCAAAAAAAACATCATATTAGTTTGCAATAAAGCCGAAGGTTTAGACCTTAGTTTGGCAGCAGAATTTTACGAAATTGGACTCGGTGAGCCGATATTAATTTCCGCCGAGCACGGGCAAGGGATTGATGATTTAATCGAAAAAACCCTGCCGCTGCTGCCTGAAATTACTGCCACGCCGGAGCAAAAAACAGCTGGAATCGCCGTTGCTGTGCTCGGCAGACCGAATGTCGGCAAATCAACATTAATAAATAAAATCCTCGGCGAGCAGCGGGTTTTGGCACTTGACCTGCCCGGCACCACACGCGATAGCATTTACATTCCGTTTGAGCGCGAGGGGCAAGCCTACACCCTGATTGACACCGCCGGCATCAGGCGAAAACGCAGCACAAATGACAAAATAGAAAAATTCTCCATCATCAAATCCATCGATGCAATAGAAAAATCGCAAGTGGTGATTTTGCTGCTTGATGCCAATGAGGGCGTGACCGAGCAAGATGCCACGCTGCTCGGAATGATTGCTGAGAAGGGGCGGGCGCTGATGATTTGCCTGAATAAATGGGACGGGCTGGACGAATATCAGAAATCTGAGGTGCGGCGCAAGCTTGATATTAAGTTGTCTTTTGTGAGTTATGCCACTGTTCATACGATTTCCGCGCTGCACGGCTCTGGCGTGGGGAAATTATTTGCTCCAATTCAACAGGCTTTTGCGAGTGCCGGCAAGCAAAATTCTACTTCAAAGCTGAATAAGATTTTGGAAAAGGCAAATGCTGGACATCAGCCGCCGCCGGTAAAAGGCAGGCGTTTGCGGCTTAAATTTGTGCATCAGGCGGATGTGTTTCCGCCGACTTTTACCTTTCACGGAAACCATTTAAACCAAGTGCCAAAGGCGTATGAGCGCTATTTGCAAAACCTATTTATCAAAGAATTACAACTGACAAATACGCCAATTAAAATGGAATATAAAAGTGGCGAAAACCCTTTTAAAGATAAAAAAAATGTGCTAAATAATAGGCAAATTGCCAAAAAACGGCGCTTGATGAAATTTGCTAAAAAGCGTTAAAACTTGAAAATTGCTTGTAAAATCAATACGATAATAGCAGTTATCATTAAAACTTCCAAACGATTAAAGTGTTTGTTAATTGTTAATTCAAAATCTTTTAAATCAGTTTTTAGTAAACTCATAATAGTTTTATTTAATAGTAAAAAATTGCTAATTTTAAGAAGACAAAATCAAATTATGCGCTTTGGAGGCGGCTTGTACGAAGCTTGTAAACAGCGGATGGCCGTCTCGGGGGCTGGAGGTAAATTCCGGATGAAACTGGCAAGCCACAAACCATGGGTGATTTTCAATTTCCACCATTTCCACCAAATTACCGTCAGCGGACTTGCCCGAGACGATTAAACCGGCTGCCTGAATTTTGCCGATTAGCTTATTATTAACCTCATAACGATGCCGATGGCGCTCAGTAATAGTGGTTTTGGCGTAGATTTTTCTGGCATTTGTGCCTTTCAGCAAATCGCATTTCTGCCCGCCCAGACGCATACTGCCGCCTAAATCCGAATTCTCATCACGCTTTTGCACGCCCTTTTCATCTTGCCATTGAGTAATTAAAGCAATCACCGGATGGCTGGTTTTTTCATCAAATTCAGAACTATTTGCATCCGCCATACCCGCCTGATTTCGGGCAAATTCAATCACTGCCACTTGCATTCCTAAGCAAATTCCGAGATAAGGCACGGCGTTTTCTCTGGCGTATTTTGCTGTTAAAATCTTGCCCTCCACGCCGCGATTTCCAAAGCCGCCGGGCACTAAAATTGCACTCATTTCACTTAAGCAATCAGTGCCGTTTTGCTCAATTTCTTCGGAGTCAAAATAGTGAATATTGACTTTAGTTTGGGTGTGAACGCTGGCGTGAATCAGCGCTTCGGAGAGTGATTTGTAAGACTCGGTCAGCTCCATATATTTGCCCACCATACCAATATCAACGCTATGGGACGGGTGTTCCAAGCGATTTACCACACTCGCCCACTCGCTCAGATTTGCATCTTTACAATCCAAATTCAGCTTGCGCACCACCGCATTATCCAGCCCCTGTTCGTGCAAGGCCTGCGGCACTTTGTAAATCGTATCGACATCAATTGAGGTGAAAACCGAGGCGCTTTCAACATTGGTAAAAAGTGCGATTTTGTCACGCTGGGCATCGGGCAATTCTTGCTCTGAGCGGCAAATTAGAATGTCTGGCTGAATACCAATTCCGCGAAGTTCCTTGACCGAATGCTGAGTTGGCTTGGTTTTTAGCTCGCCGGCAACCTTGATATAAGGCAGCAAAGTCAGATGCACAAAAAGAGTATTTTCACGCCCGACATCAAGGCTCATTTGCCGAATTGCCTCCAAAAATGGCAAGGACTCAATATCGCCAGCAGTACCGCCGATTTCCACCAAAGCCACATCCACGCCAGCCGCTCCGGCAATCATCAAGGTTTTAATTTCATTGGTAATATGCGGAATAATTTGCACTGTTGCCCCGAGATAATCGCCACGCCGCTCACGCTCAATCACTTGGCTGTAAACCCGTCCGGCAGTGAAATTATTTTTCTTACTCAGCTGAATTCGCACAAATCGCTCGTAATGCCCGAGGTCTAAATCAGTCTCCGCTCCGTCATTTGTCACAAAAACTTCGCCGTGCTGAAACGGACTCATCGTGCCGGGGTCAACATTGATATAAGGGTCAAGTTTGAGCATGGTAACATTCACTCCCCGAGATTCTAAAAGTGAAGCCAGAGAGGCGGTGGCAATGCCTTTTCCGAGTGAGGAAACTACGCCGCCGGTTACAAATATATATTTTGTCGTCATCCAAAAACTAACAAAGTTGAAAGCGTTATGATACATAAAATTGTGTAGAATATGCATCTCAAAATTAATTAATTGCTATGTCATATAAACATTTTTTCTCACGCCTTTTTGCTTATCTAAAAGTCCATATCGCCAAGCTGGTTTTTACCTCAGTTTTGATGGTTGCTGCCACGGCTTTGGAAAGCTCAATTCCGGAAATCACCGGTCAAATTATTGATAAACTTTTCACTGAAACAAGCTCTCAGCAGGTCGCATTATTTTACGCTTTGGCGTTATTATTAATAATGGCAACAAGTTCCATAATCGCCACAATCTCAGTTGCCATCAGCTCTTGGGTCTCAAATAAAGTAATTACCAGCCTGAGAATTGATATGTTTGCTAAATTATTAAAGCTGCCGAGAGCCTATTTTGACCAAAATCCGACCGGCAAAATCCTATCAAAATTGACCTATGATGTTGAGCAAATTGCCTCTGCGGCTTCAAGTATTTGGCTGGATTTTGTCAAATCTTCAATGACAATGATTATTCTAACTGGCTACTTATTTTACAAAAATTGGCAGCTGAGTTTGGCGCTAATTGTCTTATTACCATTGATAATTTTGGCAGTAAAAGTATCGTCAAAACGGATGCGAAAATCCTCCAAAAAAGTGCAAGAATCAATGGCAAAAATGACGCATTTATTGGATGAAAATATCTCTGGAAATTCTCTGGTGAAAATTTATCAGGCGCAAAAACAAGAGACTAATAAGTTTAATAATTTGGTAAAAATCATCCGTCAGCAGCGTTACAAAGTGGATGTTACTGGCTCATTCAATAGCAGTTTTGTCCATATTTCTATTGGGGTTTCGCTGGCTGTGGTGGTGTATTCTTCATCAACTTTTTTGCAAATGAGTGCTGGCGAATTTTTATCATTTTTTACCGCTATGGCGATTTTGGTGCAGCCGGCGAAAAAATTAGTAAATATCAATAAAACTTTGCAAATTTCAGTTGCCGCCGGCGAAAGTGTTTTCAAATTATTGGATGAAAAAGAGGAAAATAATCAGGGCAAAAAGCAGCTAAAAAATGTCAAAGGGGAGATTGAATTTAAAAATATTTGCTTTGCTTATGGGCAAAATAATTTGGTCTTGGATAATATTAATCTTAGCGTCAAAGCCGGTGAAACTGTGGCTTTGGTCGGCTCAACCGGTAGCGGCAAAACCACAATTATTCAATTATTAGCCAAATTTTATTCACCAAATTCCGGCTCAATTAGCATTGACGGAGTTGATATTAGTGAATTTGAAATTGACTCTTTGCGTTCGCAAATCGCCTTTGTAGACCAGAATATAAGGCTTTTCAACGATACGGTCAGGGGCAATATTGCGCTTGGTCAGGTGGATAATATGAGTGATGAGCAAATTTCCAATGCGGCTAAAGTCTCAAATGCGTATGAATTTATTCTGCGTCTGAGCGAGCAGTTTGAAACTGAAATTGGCGAGGACGGAACCAAGCTCTCAGGCGGACAGCGGCAGCGTTTAGCCATTGCTCGTGCCATCGCTAAAGATTCTCCGATTTTGATTTTGGATGAGGCGACCTCAGCGCTGGATTCTGCCACTGAAAAACAGGTGCAAACTGCGATTGATGCCATGCAAAAAAACCGCACCACCATTATCATTGCCCACCGGCTTTCAACTATTCAAAAGGCTGATAGGATTGTGGTTTTGCAGCGTGGAAAAATTATTGAGCAAGGCTCACATCAGGAATTATTGGAGCAGCAGGGTGAATATTCGCAACTTTATCAGCATCAATTTAAGTAATTTTATTAGTAATTTTGTTAGTAATTTTGTTAAGATTGCAAGCTTTTCTGAGCGCCAGATTTATCAAAATCAGCTTGCAAATATTCACAAATTCTATCAGCATCTGCCAGCCCCTGATGCAGGCAGGTAGAGGCTCCGGGCGATGGAGTGATGTTAAAAATCAAGCCTTCCTGAGTTCTAATATGCGCCTCGCCGAGCATTAATTGTTCCTTGTCTTTATCAATAATTTGCGGCCTCAGACCTCCAAAACCTTTGGCAGCTTTTAGCTCATTTGAGCGAATTGATGGAATGATTTTTTGCACCTCTTTGACAAATAATTTCCGCCCGATATAAGGGATTTCATAAGCAAAATTTCGCATAATATAACTGCGAATATCTGGCTCTTTGACCAATTTCCACAAGGCTTTGAGGGCATGAGAATCCAAGCCCAAAACCTTAAAATAATCTGCGTAAGTGTCGTGCCGGTAGCGTTCTAATTGTGGCAAAATCAGCGCCGTAGGGCCAAAACGCGTCCGCCCTTCAAGGCAAATATCCGGGTCGCCATGCACTGCTGCAAAAGGCAATTTATCATTTTGAATGGTGTAAACCTTGCCGTTAAGCGTTTTCTTGCCAAAATAAAAACTCCCAGCCACGCACAAAAGCCCATAATTTTTGCCATAGCCCAAATTTTTGGCATAGGTCAAACTGTAAGCTCCGGTGGAAAATACTACAAAATCTGCGTGGAAATTTTGCACTCCGGTCGGGGTTTTAACCCTTAATTGATAAGTGTTTCCAGTGCGTTTTGTCGCCAAAACTTTATGCTTTAACAAAACCTCAACGCGCTTTTTTGCCGTCTTAGAATTTGCAATAAATGAACGGGCTAAATTGCCAAAATCCACCGCACAATAATCAGATTTTGTGCCAATAGCTTTAATCGGTTGCTGGCGATTTTTAGCAACATTTGGCTCAATTTCTGCGATGTCTTTGTCGTCTAAAAGTTGCATATAATTGAAACTTTTGGCGAATAATTTATGGCGTTTTTCAATGGCCTCAACCTCCGCCTCGCCTACCCCTAAAACCATTTTGCTGCTTGGAAAAATAATCTCTTTAGCATTTTCCTGACGCAAAGAATATTGCCGAACCATATCTGAAGCCTGATAAACTTCTTGGGCTTTTTCTAAGCTGTAATTAGTCTCAATATCGCCTGAGTGCAAGGTTTGCGAGTTGTATTTAGCATCAGAATTTACCTTAGCAATTGCGTCATATTTATCCAAAATCGCAATACTCTCAATTGAGCTGAATTTTGCCAGCAAATAAATCAGCGCCGAGCCGGTAACCCCGCTGCCTACAATAATAACTTGATAATGCCGATTTTGCATAAATCCTATTTTATAATTGCTTCTAATTCCAGCGCCCGCAAGGATAAATTCACATCTAAAACGAAAAATATAAGACTAATAATAAACATCAGCAGCGATGAGACAAACAAAATAATCGAAAAAGTCAGCAAATCAATTTCCCATAAAGCCATAAAAAACAGGCTCAAAACCAGCATAGAAATAAACAATAAACTCAGCACTGACGAGGCAATAGAGGTTCTGATGAGCTTTGCCCGAGTCAGTAAAATTTGCAATTCTTCACTCAGCTGCTCACGCCGAGATTGGATTTTGGTCTGCCGAATAATTCCAATAATATCTCTGGAACAACTAATAATCAGCCCGTAGCGGTCAATTAATGACGACAGCACAAAGCCAACTCCGGAAATTAAAATCATCGGGGCAATCGCCAGCTGCAAAACCACGCCTAAATGCCCTAAATTTGTAATAATTTCTTCCATAAATTAATGCTTAATTACCAACATTTTATGCTCCAACATATCATCCATAGTATGCCCAATCCCGCCTGTGCCATAGCCTGAATGCTTACGACCGGCAAACGGCATCCAGTCAGTTCTAAAGGTCGTGTAATCATTTATCATCACCGCCGAGGCATCAATCGCTTTGGCAGTATTTATAGCAATTTTGATATTATCGCTGAAAACTGCCGCCTGAAATGCAACCTCCAAACTATTAGCAATTTCAATCGCTTGGGCAATATTTTCATAGCCGTAAACGCAAACCACCGGGCCAAAAATCTCCATATTTGAGACTTTGGATTTTGCATTAGGATTGAGCAAAACACTTGGCTGATAACAGGTTTCGCCGATTTTCTCGCCGCCGGTAATGAGTTTTGCGCCCTCAGAAATCGCCTCATTCACCCACTCAGAAACCCTATCAACCTCTCTGGGAAAAATCAGCGGCCCGACATCAGTTTCCTCATTTATGGCATCTCCGACCACTAATTTATCAACCGCTTGAGCGATTTTTTCAGCGATTGCCTCAGCCCGATTTGCTGGCACAAAAATCCGCTGGACTGAGACGCAAACCTGCCCGGCGTGGTAAAAACCGGCTTTCACCACTCCAGCCACAAAGCCTTCTACATCAGCATATTCGTCAAAAATCAGCGGTGCCACGCCGCCGTGTTCCAAAGAGCAACGAGTGCCCGGAGCGAGTTTTGATTTCAGCATCCAGCCCACTTTTGCCGAGCCGATAAAGCTAAAAAATGCCACCCGAGAATCTGTTACTAATTTTTCCGATTCAGGAATTGCCAGCACAGCCGTTTGCAGCCAGCCCTCCGGCAGCCCAGCCGCAGCCACTAATTCAGCAAATCTCAAGCAGCAAAGCGGAGTCGCCTCAGCCGGCTTGACAATCACCGGACAGCCAGTAGCAATCGCCGGCACGACTTGATGGATAATGAGATTTAGCGGATGGTTAAAAGCGCTAACTGCCACCACCACGCCAATCGGCTCCAGCGTAGTAAATGCCAGCCGCCCAGCCCCGGCCTCAGTCAAATCCATCGGCACTTCTTGCCCCTTAGCACTTCTAATTTTAGCAATCGCCAAGCCAATTCCATCAATCGCCCGAGTGACCTCCACCCGTGCGTCCCGTAAGGGTTTGCCGCCCTCATTAGCAATAAGTTTAGCAAAATCGGCTTGCTCGGCTTGCATTAAATTTGCTAATTTTGTTAAAATCTCAATCCGCTGAAATGCCGGCAGACAACCGTTTTTATGCAATTTCGTAGCCGTTACTAACATTTTTTCCACATCCGCAGCGGTGTTAAAATCCACCTCCGCCAGAGGCTTTTGCGTGTAGGCTTGCTTGACAATTAATTTGCTCATTTCAACCCCTTATACATTTTGTAATTGCTCTGGAAACAATTTCTGATTCTCTTTATAATCAATCGGCGCATCAATAATATGCACGCCGCCCTTTTCAAAACAAGACTTAATCAGCCCGACAAACTCATCGGCAGTTTGCACTTTATGCCCTGTCGCCCCGTAGCTATCGGCATATTTGACGAAATCCGGATTGTTATATTCCAAGCCAAAATCGCTCAAGCCTTGCCCCTCTTGCTTCCAGCGAATCATTCCGTAAGCGGAATCAGTTACAATTAGTACTACTAAATTCAGCCCCAGCCGCACGGCAGTTTCAATTTCTTGTGAATTCATCATAAATCCGCCATCGCCGCAAACTGCCATCACTTGCCGCTCAGGATAAAATAAAGCACAAGCCATCGCACTCGGCAGCCCAGCCCCCATAGTCGCCAGAGCATTATCAAGCAAAACCGTATTCGGCATATAAGTATGATAATGGCGCGCAAACCAAATCTTATACATTCCATTATCCAAAGCAATAATTGCATCTTTATTTAGCGCTCGGCGGACATCAGCCACAATCCGCTGCGGCAGCATTGGAAAGGAATTATCGTCATCTGACTCGTGAATTGCTTGTTTGATTTTTTGGCGTTTTTGCAATAATTCTGCTGTATTATTATTTAATTTATCCGGCAATAATTCACTCAAAGCCTTAACACTACTGGAAATATCGCCGATTACTTCCAACTGCGGAAAATACACTTCATCCACTTGTGCCGAATTAAAATTAATATGAATCACCTGAGTGCCGCCGGCGTGCATAAAAAACGGCGGTTTCTCCACCACATCATGCCCGATATTAATAATCAAATCCGCCGCACTCACCACTCGGTGCAAAATATCCGCATCCGAAAGTGCCGCCGTGCCCAAAAATAGCGGATTTTCACAACTCACCGCCCCCTTGCCCATTTGCGTATTAAAAAACGGAATGCCAGATTTATCAATAAAATCCTTCAAAGGCTCAAAAACTTTCTTGCGATTTGCCCCAGCACCCACTAATACTAATGGTTTTTTTGCCAATTTAATCATATTCATAGCATTTTTAAGTGCTTGTTTATTAGCGTCAGGCCGACAGGTTTCATGCACCTGAAATATGTGCCAATCCTCAATTTCCTCAGCCGCTATATCCTCCGGCAACTCCAAATGCACAGCCCCCGGGCGTTCCTCTTCAGCAATCCGAAAAGCATCTCTGACAAGTGATGGAATCATTCCGCCATTCACAATTTGCTTGGCAGATTTTGTCAAAGGCTCCATCATTCTAACAATATCAACGATTTGGAATTTGCCTTGCTTGCTGGAATTAATCGGCTTTTGCCCAGTAATCATCAGCATCGGAAAACCGCCGAGCTGCGCATACGCCGCACAGGTTACAAAATTAGTAGCGCCGGGCCCGAGTGTTGCCAAGCAAACGCCCGCCTTACCAGTCATTCGCCCATAAGTAGCAGCCATAAACGCCGCCCCCTGCTCGTGCCGAGTGAGAATTAATTGGATACTTGAGCCTTGCAAAGAGTCCAAAAAGTCTAAATTTTCCTCGCCGGGAATCCCGAAAATATACTCTACGCCTTCGTTTTCTAATGCTTTTATAAATAAATCTGATGCTTTCATTTTATGCTCCTAAGTTTGTCGGATACAGCTCACTCATTGGAATTGAGCGCCCATTATTTTGCACAATCCGCACATGGTCTCGGCTCAATTCTCGTGCCTCTTTCACCCCACAAGAATGCGCAATAATTTCTACCGCATGGTTCATATTATGCACATAATTTGCCACTTTAACTGCTTTGTTTTCCGGGTCCAAGCCTTTTTGCAAACGCTTATTATGCGTTGTAATGCCGGTCGGGCAAGTGTTTTTGTTGCATTTTAAGGCTTGAATACAACCAATGGAAAACATAAATCCTCGCGCTGAGGTGATAAAATCAGCCCCAGCACAAAGCGCCCAAGCCACTTCTGACGGGGTAATTAGCTTGCCAGAAGTAATAACTTTTATCCGCTGCCGCAGCTGATATTGCACTAATTTATCCACCAGCAACGGCAAAGTTTCCTTAATAGTCAGCCCGACATTATCCAGAAGTGGCATCGGCGCTGCCCCAGTGCCACCATCGCCGCTATCTAAAGTTATAAAATCTGGCGCTGCCGCCTCGCCCCGATTGTTAATTTCTGCAAAAAAATCATCCAACCAATCGGTTGCCCCAATCACTGATTTGAAGCCCACCGGCTTGCCAGTAACCTCCCGCACGCGGGCAATCATATCCAATAAATCGCTGGCTGAGGCAATGTCCAAATGGCGATTCGGCGAAATGGAATCTGTGCCTTGCCCGATGCCACGAATTTCTGCAATCTGCTTGGTCACTTTTGCAGCCGGCAAAATCCCGCCCTTGCCCGGTTTAGCGCCCTGACTCATTTTAATTTCAAACATTTTTACTTGTTTGTGAGCTGCTAATTCTTGCAGTTTTTCATCGCTCAAATTGCCGTCCAAATCCCTTACTCCATATTTTGCTGTGCCGATTTGAAAAACAATATCCGCCCCGCCCTCCAAGTGATAAGGGCTGAGACCGCCCTCGCCAGTGTTATACCAGCAGCCAGCCATTTTAGCGCCATTTGAAAGTGCCAAAACTGCCGGCTTGGAAATCGCACCAAAACTCATTCCAGATATATTAAAAACCGAATTTGCTTGATAAGGATTTTCGCAAAAGCCTTCTCCAATAGTAATTGCCGGCGTGGTAACCGCATCCTCGTCCAAAGTAGGAAATGGGCAATTAGCAAAAATCACAGTGCCAGTGGGAGCCAGATTTTTGGTTGAACCAAATGCCACAGTCGTGTCGTCATTATTTGCCGCCTTATGCACCCATTCCCTCTCAGCCCGATTAAACGGCATTTCCTCACGGTCCATAGCGAAAAAGTATTGCCGAAAAAATTCACCCAAACTGGAGAAAATACTACGAAAATGCCCGACCACCGGATAATTTCGCAACACCGCATTTTTCCTCTGGCTGATGTCAAATATAAAAGTGATAACCACCAGCAAAAGCACCAAGCCAATGGCGAAAACAAATAGCGTTGCCAGCGTTTCTAAGAGTGGAGTAACCGATTCAATCATTATTTTTCCCCTATTTTATTGTGAATTTTGCAAATTAAATTATCTATTGAAAATCTGCCTTGCCCATAAATTATAACAACTAAAAGCATCAATCCCCATAATTTATGGTCATAATATCCGCTTGCCCAAATTGCCGAATATGACACTACTGCCACGATATTTAGCAAAAATAATCCTAAGGCGCTCAGGCGAGTTGCCAAGCCCAAAGCCAATAGAATCGGCAGAATTAGCTCGGCGGCGGTGGCTAAATATGCTGCTAATTCCCAAGAAATAATCGGCACTTGATACTCAGATTCAAACAAATATAGGGTGGAATCCCAGCTGTTAAATTTCAGCCAACCGGAGCGAAAAAACACCTCCGCCACATATAAACGCAAATTAGTGTTTGATGGCGGCTCGTTTATGATGGATAATACTGGCGAAATTACCCATCAACTGCCCTTTTTTACTGCTTTGACGCATGATTTGAGCCAGCCGATTATGCAAG
>JAAOIF010000069.1 GCA_015163925.1 Candidatus Thioglobus sp. | reverse complement strand
TTGGGATGAGGACTTTTGAAGGGCAATTGGGATTGCGGCTGTGGCGAAAAAGATTAAAGCCTTTAAGGATAAGGGAAATCAGCTGGTTGTAAGTGTTTCGGCGATGAGCGGTGAGACTAATCGGATGAGTGCTTTGGCGCTTGAGGTTCAGGATTCTCCGTCCTTGCGGGAGATGGATGTTTTGCTTACTACCGGCGAGCAGGTTACGATTTCCTTGCTGGCGATGGCGTTGCAGCAGAGTGGCTGTGATGCGATTTCTTATACTGGTGCGCAGGTGCGGATTATTACTGATTCGGAGCATGGCAAGGCGCGGATAAAATCTATTGACGACCATCGGATTCGGCGGAGTTTGGCTGAGGGCAAAGTGGTGGTGGTGGCTGGGTTTCAAGGGGTGGATGAGGACGGGCATATAACTACGCTGGGGCGTGGCGGTTCTGATACTACTGCTGTGGCGCTGGCTGCTGCCCTCAAAGCCGATGAGTGCCAGATTTATACTGATGTGGATGGGGTTTATACGACTGACCCGCGGATTGAGCCGAATGCTCAGAAAATGGAGACCGTGAGCTATGAGGAAATGTTGGAAATGTCTTCATTAGGCTCAAAAGTGTTGCAGATTCGGAGTGTTGAATTTGCATCAAAATATCAAGTGCCGCTGCGGGTTTTATCGTCTATGATTGATAATCCGGTTGGCACATTAATTACAAGTGAGGAAAATATTGTGGAAAGAGCATTAATTTCGGGCATTGCCCATAATCAGGACGAGGCAAAGCTAAGTCTAATCGGAGTGCCGGACGAGCCGGGCATTGCTTATAAAATTCTAAATCCTATCAGTCGCGCAAATATTGAGGTTGATATGATTGTGCAAAGCGTTTCGGCGCGGGAGGGGCTGACGAATTTTGCCTTTACTGTGCATCGGCGGGATTTTGATAAAGCTAATAGTATTTTGCATTCGGTTTGTGAAAAGCTTGGCGCTAAGGCGGTTCAGAGCGACAATCAGACGGCAAAGGTATCGCTGGTTGGAATTGGTATGCGGTCGCATGCGGGGATTGCGGCGAAGATGTTTGAGGTTTTGCACAAGGAAAATATTAATATTCAAATGATTGCAACTTCAGAAATTAAAATATCAGTAATAGTTGATGAAAAATATTTGGAGCTGGCAGTGCGCTCATTGCATAAGGCTTTTGAGCTGGAGCAGAAATAAATGCAAGCATTTGATGACAGAGATGGAGTAATTTGGCTGGACGGGCAGTGGGTGGCTTGGCGTGAGGCGAAAATCCATGTGCTGACTCATACTTTGCATTATGGAATGGGGGCGTTTGAGGGCGTGCGGGCGTATGAAACTCAGTTGGGAACGGCGATTTTTAAGCTTGAGCAGCATACTAATCGCTGGTTTGATTCGGCGGAGATTTTGGGTATGAAAATTCCATTTACTAAAGACACTCTAAATCAGGTGCAAAGGCAAGTGGTGGCTAAGAATAATCTGCAATCAGCTTACATTCGCCCGATGTGTTTTTATGGCTCAGAGGGGATGGGGCTGCGGGCTGATAATCTCAAAGTGCATGTGATGGTTGCCGCTTGGGAATGGGGCGCTTACCTCGGCGAGGACAGTATGAATAAGGGAATTCGCATCAAAACTTCAAGCTTTATCCGCCAGCATGCAAATATCAAAATGACTAAGGCGAAGGCAAATGGCAATTATATAAATTCTATGATGGCTTTGCAAGAGGCTCTGGACGGCGGTTACGATGAGGCGTTGATGCTGGATGCGGATGGATTTGTATAGTTGCTATTTCTGCCAGCGGCGGTGCTGGTGGCGTAGAATTTACAGCGCAAAAAACTATTACCATTAACAGAATTCCAGTTACCGATATTATTATTACCTCCAGCGCAACCACCAGAGGCACAGACCTGACTTTAGCTCATACCACCGTGCCGCCGGTCGTTAGTGATGCAAGAGTTATTTGGGCAATCGTGGATGCCGGTAGCACCGGTGCAAGTATTAATGGAAATGTCTTATCCACCTCCGCCGTAGGAACAGTTGTCGTCCGCGCCACCTCCGTTTCTGACACCGGCGTTACCATTACAAGATCCATTACCATAAATGATGTGCCGGTTGAAACTGTTAATATCACCAACCCCGATTCAGTAGGCGATGGCTTTACTTTGCCATTAACCTCTACATCTCTGCCAGCTGGTTCTGCCCAAGATGTAGTTTGGACAATTCAGGGCGGCGGCACTAATATTGCCAGCATTGATACCAGCGGCAATGCACCTGTCATCCATGGCATCAGCGCCCCGGGCACGGTAATTGTGGTTGCTACTTCTGCTAATGGGGTTATCGGCACTCAGAGCTTTACTGTTAATCCAACACTGGTAACCGGTATTAGTATCACCAGCGACCCCGCAGTTTTGCATGGTGAAATGCTCACGCTCACCGCTGACATAGAGCCAGCGGAGGCCACCACCAAAACCATCACTTGGTCGGTTCAGGGCGGAAATAATAATATTGCCAGTATTGACGGCGATGTTTTGCACGGCATCGGCACTGGCTCAGTAGTAATTGTTGCCACAGCGGACGGCGGCACAAATATTACTGGCACCCAGAATTTCACTGTAAATTCCGCACCAGTTACCTCAATTACTATCGGAACGCCGCACACAGTCGGAGATGGCAGATTACTTACTTTAACTGCCGTAGTTTTGCCAGCCGAGGCGGCGCAAACTGTGAATTGGACAATTCAAGGCGGAAATAATAATATTGCCAGTATTAATGGCGTTATTCTCGTCGGTCTGTCCCCCGGCAATGTAACTGTGACTGCCTCAGCCACTGACAGCTCCAGCGTTACTGCCGAGCAAAGATTTACCGTGCTGGTAACTCCGGTAACCGCTGTGAGCATTACCAGTCTCGGTCCGATAGTAAATGGCTCCAGCCTGACTCTGACTGCCACAGTTTCCCCCGCCATAGCCACTAATAAAGAGGTTTCATGGGGAATTGACGGCGGCGGCAACAACGCTATTGCCAGCATTGACAGCAACAATGTCCTCCACGCCCTCAGCGTAGGCACTGTATCCGTTCGCGTAACTTCAACCAACGGCGATGGTGGCAGTAGTATTGAGTCTCAGCGAGATATTCAAATAACCCCAATTCTCGTCAGCAGTATTGCTATCACCAGCCCAAGCTCAGTCATCAATGGCTTAACTCAGAATTTAGTGGCAACCGTTTTGCCAGCGAATGCTGCTGATAAAACTGTTTCATGGTCAATTACTGCCGGCACTGGCAGCGCAACTCTCACCGGCAATGTCCTCACCGGCACTGGCGTAGGTGAAGTAACTGTGGTTGCCAGAGCAAATGACACCAGCGGCATTAGCCAAACCCAGCCATTTACCATAGTAGTAACTCCGGTGCCTGTAACCAGCGTGAGCATTATCAGCGCTTTAGCTCCAATCGGCACAGATTTAACCTTAACTGCAAATGTGCTGCCAGACAACGCCACAACTCCAACCGTTTCATGGGCAATTACTTCTGCTGGCACAACTGGCGCAAGCATTAGTGGAAATGTGCTTTCCACCACAGCCGCCGGCGAGGTAATTGTTACTGCCTCCGCAGACGGAATTACCAGCAGCCCGCAAACTATTGCCGTCAGATTTGCTGGCCCGGCAACTCTCCAAGCCGTTGCCAATGGAGCGCCGAATCAGGTGCTGATTTATTGGGCGGCGGTTGCAAATGCGGCTAATTACAAATTCTACCAAACCACCGCTGATTTATCCGCTTTGGCTGGCGGCACGGCGGAAAATTTAGCCTCAGCCAGCCCAGCCCCTGCCGCAATTACCGTAAATGGAACTTCCACTGTGGTAGTTTTAACCGGCTCGGAAGTAAATAATTTCTTGGTAACTGCAATTATCAGCGGCGGCGGCGAATCCTTTGCCAGCCCGCAAGCCTCCGCCAGAGCAAATGATTTTGTATTTACGCCTGTTGCCGGCGGCGGCACGGATACAATTTGGATGGATAGAAATCTGGGCGCCGAGCGAGTTGCCACCAGCTCTACTGATACAATGGCTTTTGGCGATTTGTATCAGTGGGGTCGCCGCGCAGACGGCCATCAGCTGAGAACCAGCGGCATAACTACTACATTAGCAACGGACATTAGCCCCGGCCACGCAGATTTTATTACTAATTCCGGCAATAATATTAGAGATTGGACCGACACCTCAACTGATGCTGACGGCTCGGCACGGCAAGCAGTTTGGGGCAGTATTGATGGCTCTGGCGTTTGTCCGACTGGCTTTAAAGTTCCAAGCGAGGCTGAATTGGAGGCTGAGAGAGTGTCTTGGGCAAGCAATAATCTAGCAGGTGCTTTTGCCTCAAACCTTAAATTAATTGGTGCTGGCCATCGTTCTGGCGCCGCTCCGAGCAGCAACACATCAGGCTCGTACTGGAGCAGTTCTGTTGCTAATGTGGAAGGGCAAAGCGGCTATTTATCTTTTGGCGATAATGCCAGCACAACTCGCACCACTCGCTACTTCGCTTTTTCAGTCCGCTGCATCAGAGATTCCAATATTAATATTACAGTTGCACTCGGCGAAATTCCAGTTACTGCCGTTTCCATCACTTCCGCCGCCGCCGCTGTGGCTGGAATTGACCTCACTTTAGCGGCAACTATTGCCCCAGCCGGCGCCACTGATAAAACCATCACTTGGGCAATTACTGATGCTGGCACAACTGGTGCTACTTTAAGCAATGGAAATGTGCTTTCCACCACCAACGCTGGCACAGTTGAAATCACTGCCGCAGCCGGAGGAATTACAACTCCGCAAACTATTATTGTGGAATCTGCTGGCCCGGCAACTCTCCAAGCCGTTGCTAATGGAGTGGCAAATCAGGTGATAATTTACTGGGCGGCGGTTGCAAATGCCGATAATTACAAACTTTACCAAACCACCGCTGATTTATCCGCATTTGCTGGCGGCTCGGCGGCGAATTTAGCCTCAGCCAGCCCAGCGCCTACTGCAATTACCGTAAATGAAACTTCCACGACGGTAACTTTAAGTGGCTCAGAAGTAAATAATTTCTTGGTAACTGCAATTATCGGCGGCGTGGAATCCCTTGCCAGCACTGCAAAAACCTCCGCCAGAGCAAATGATTTTGTGTTTGAAACTGTTGCCGGCGGCGGCACGGATACAATTTGGATGGATAGAAATCTGGGCGCTGCCAGAGTTGCCACCGCTGACGAGGATTCCGAGGCGTATGGCGATTTGTATCAGTGGGGGCGGCCAAGCGATGGGCATCAGCTGAGAGGCGATTCCACCACCACTTTAGCATCAAATATCAGCCCCGAGCATTCCCAATTTATCCTTGTTTCTGGCGATTGGACGGCTGCCGGAGTTGATGCTGACGGCTCGGCACGGCAAGCAGTTTGGGGCAGTATTGATGGCTCAGGAATTTGCCCGACCGGCTTTAGAATTCCGACCTCAGATGAAATGAGAGCTGAAGGCGGCGGCTCTTGGGCTACAATAGCAGAAGCCTTTGCCTCGCCGCTTAAATTTACAAATTCTGGCTCTCGTAATAGCGGCAGCCAAACTATCAGAATTGGCGATTTGTATATCTGGTTAGCCGATTCTTTTCAGGCGCTGACCACAGATGATTTTGCCGATGGAAGTATAAGTTTAAGTGATAGAGCTAATGGCGCTTCAGTCCGCTGTATCCGAGACTCCAGCATCACTTTAGTCGTCCCAGTCGCCTCAGTTTCCATCACTTCTGCAAATACCGTAGAGGCTGGAACTGACCTGACTTTAACCGCTGAGGTGCTGCCAGCCACTGCAACTGATAAAGCCATCACTTGGGCAATTACTGCCGCTGGCTCAACTGGCGCAAGCATTACTGGAAATGTGCTTTCCGCCGCCGCCGCCGGAACAGTTGAAATCACTGCCACAGCTGGCGAAATCAGCAATTCACAAACTATTACAATTACCCCAGCCCCAATTCCAGTTGCCTCAATTTCCATAAATTCTGCTGATACCGTAGAGGCTGGAACTGACCTGACTTTAACTGCAAATGTGCTGCCAGCCGATGCCACTGACCCAGCCGTAACTTGGTCTATTCTCAGTCGTAGCGGGGCCGAGGCAACTATTAATGGAAATGTTTTAACTGCCATTTCCGGCGGCGGAACAGTCAGAATCAGCGCCACAGCGGCTGACGGCAGAATGCTAATCCGCAAAAATACTTTTTTCCCGATTGGTCATTT
>JAAOIF010000068.1 GCA_015163925.1 Candidatus Thioglobus sp. | reverse complement strand
TGAGGCGTTTGTTAAATTAGTATCAAATTAGGGAGTAATTATTAAAAGACCAAATAAGATAACCAGGTATTAAGCAAATAAAAGCGCCTAAAAATACCTATTTTGCAATTTATTCTGAGCCTTGTTTTGAGTATTTTTTACTGTTGCATTTTATTAAAACGGACAAGCCGTTTACAAAATTTGACGAATTAAGAAGAGATAAAAACTTCAGAAAACATTTCCCAAAATACAATAAAACCGATGTAAATATTTTTAATAATTTAAAAGACAAAATGCCATTTGCTTGCACCAATGCTAAAAATAATCAGCATACTAATATCAACGAATTGATAGAATATTTACAAAACCTCAAAAACCGATGAATGATTTGGAGCAAAGGGCACGGGCCTTAGATATTACAAAGTCGTTTATTGTGCAGGCGCCGGCGGGGTCGGGCAAGACGGAATTGTTGGCGCAGCGGTATTTGAAGCTGTTGGCGGTTTGTCAGCAGCCGGAAAATGTGATGGCGATGACTTTCACAAATAAGGCGGTGGATGAGCTGGGCGAGCGGGTTTTGGCGGCGTTGAAATCCAGCAAAAATCCGCGTCCAGATTTAGCTCATAAGCAGACCACTTTTGATTTAGCGGCAGCAGTAATGAAGCGTTCTGATGAGCAAAATTGGCAGTTGTTGCAAAATCCGAAGCGCCTGAAAATCGTTACCATTGATGGGCTTGCAAGCCTGATTAGCAATCGTTATCCGCTGGATTCGCAGTTAGTGCCGTATCAGATTATGGAGAAAAAATGGCAGCAGGATGCGGCTTATCGGCAGGCTGCCGAGCAAACTTTATTGCTAATTGATGATGCAAAATTTTCCGCGCCGATTGCCGATTTGCTCTTGTATTTGGATAATAATGTGGAGCGATTTTGCGCCCTGATTACCAGTATGCTGGGCAAGCGAGACCAGTGGTTGATGCGGCTGTATGCCGGTGATAGCCTCAATCCTGAGGCGTTGAGAGAGAGTGCCAGACTGATTGTTGAGCAACATTTGATTCGTTTGGAAGCTCTGGCAAAACAGCATTTTAGTCCTAATTTTTTTGCGTTATTACAAGCCAATACTTTGGAGATTTATGCCCAAATAAAATCAATTCCGCAGCCGGTAATCGCCGATTTGGAAGTGTGGAAAAATCTGGCAGATTTGCTGCTGAAAGGCAAGGCTAAAAAAGAAAAAAAGTGGCGTGAAAGTGTGAATAAAAATAATGGTTTTGCGGCTGAGGCGAAAAATCAGAAGCTGGAATTTATTGATTTTTTGCTGGGGCTTGAAGGGCAAAATCAGTTGCAAAATTTGCTGTTTGAGTTGTTTAGCCTGCCGGATGTGGATTTTTCTCAAGCTCAGGCAGACACTTTATTGATGATTGCAAAAGTGTTAAAAATTTGCACAGCACAGCTCAATATTTATTTTCAGCAGCAGCAGGCGCACGATTTTATTGCTGTGGCACTCAACGCTAATAAGGCGTTAGATGGGCACTTAGGCGTGAGCGAGGTGGCGTTATTTTTGGATTATAAATTACAGCATTTGCTGATTGATGAGTTTCAGGACACTTCGGCTTCGCAGTTTAATACGCTGGAAAAATTGATTTCCGAGTGGCAGCCCGGTGGCGTGAAAACGCTATTTTTGGTCGGCGACCCGATGCAGTCAATTTACCGATTTCGGGAGTCTCAGGTGGGATTATTTCTGCAAGTTAAGGCTCGAGGAATTGCAAATATTAAGCCGATTTCGCTGCTTCTTAGCACTAATTTTCGTTCCTCACAAAGTATTGTTGAGCAAAATAATCAATTTTTTCAGCGGATTTTTCCAAAAAATGATGACATTTATCAGGGCGCAATTTCTTATTTTGCCTCAGAATCTGCCTCAAATATTACTGATGAAAAAGCCGTTAATTTTCATCCATTTGCTTATGGGGAGGCACAGGCGCAGGCGCAAACTGTGTTGAAAATTGTTGAGGATTCACTCGCTGCTGATGGCGATTTAGAGGTGGCAATTTTGGTAAGAAACCGCTCGCATTTGCAAATTATTACTACACTTTTGAAGCAGAAAGATATTGCTTTTGAAGGGGTAAAAACCACGCCGCTAAAAGACCATTTGCTGGTTCGGGATTTATTTTCACTCACCACAGCTCTGCTGAATTTAGGCGATAAATTGGCGTGGCTGAGTGTGCTACGAGCGCCTTACTGTGGGCTGATTTTGGATGATTTGTTGATTTTATCTGACTGCGCTGAGGGCATAATTTATCAGCAATTAAGTGATGAAAAAGTGCTGGCAAAACTCAGCGCTGATGGCCGTTTTCGCGCCGAGCATTTGCATAATTGTTTGCAAGGAGTTTTTGCAAATCAGGGGCGTTTTGATTTTGTGGAATTATTGAGTTATGCCTTGCAGCAGTTGGGAATTAGCCAATCCTTAACGGCTATTGAGGTGATGATTAAGGATCAATTTTTGCAGATTATTTATGAGTGTGAGAGCCAGCAATTACTCAATATTTCTGCGATTGAGGCGGCGCTGGCGGACTTGTATGCACCGAGTGAAAATGCACGGCTGAAGCTGATGACTATTCATCAGGCTAAGGGCTTGGAGTTTGACACAGTGATAATTCCGAGCTTGGGCAGAACGCCGGCGACTGACAAATCGCCGATTATGCACTTGAAGGTTTTTGCTGATAATTCATTATTATTAGCGCCGATTAAATCCTCATTTGCGGCTGATGAGAGCGGCACTTATCAGTATTTGAAATTCATTAATTCTCAGCAAAATAAGTTTGAAACTATGCGGCTTTTGTATGTGGCGATGACTCGGGCGAGGCGAAATTTGCACCTGCTGGGCGAGGCAAATAAATCTGGCAAGGCGGCGGCAAACAGCCTGCTGGCTTTGCTTTTTCCATTTTATCAAAAGGATTTTGAGCAGTTGCCTGAGCCGAATATTCAGACTAATTTAGAGCCAGAAGTAATAAATCCGCCAAAATTACAACGCTTCAAACACTTGAAAACGCCACCGAAAATTACTACTAAAATCCGCGGCGAGGCGTTAGAATATCAGCCAAATTTTGAGCGATTATTCAAAAGTTTGCTTGGAACTTTGCTGCATCAGTATTATGAATTTGGCTTGTTTTCGCCCAGTATTACTAATATTTCTGCAAGGCTAATTGAGCTTGGAACTCCAAATTCTGAGATTTTACACTGGCAGAATTTCATTTTAAAATTGCTTGATAATACCAAAAATGATGCAAAATTTGATTGGATTTTTAAAGCCAGAACTTCCACTTTAACTGAGGCAGAATTTGTTATTGATGACTCAAATATTGTCATTGACCGATTATTTATTGATGATAATATTTTGTGGATTATTGATTTTAAAACCGCCGAGCCGGCAGCCTCTGAGAGCCTTGAGGAATTTATCAGTCGGCAAAAATCTGCTCACTCAGAGCAATTATTATTTTACAAAAATGCCTTAGCGCAGATTTATTCTAATGAGATAAAATCAGCGCTGTATTGCCCGGCGGCGAGCCAGCTGATTGAGATTTAGCCATAATTTGGAGAATTATTTTGCTCCAAATACTATCCGTTTTATTATAATTTTGAGTCTCACAGGCAGGCGAAAAAGCATTGATAATGCAAATTCTGTTGGAGTAGATTTGACCTGTGGATACGCTAAAAGAGCGGCAGTCATTCCAGCTTTATTGTATAAATTTAGCGGCAGCATTTTGGCTGATAATCGCTCTTTTGCCAAGCGAATTTGCGCCTCAGGTTTCTCAGAAATCCTATCAAAATTATGGCACATATCAGATAAATAGGTATTTTTATTGATATTTATAAAGGGTTTATTTTCGGCAGCCATTCTAAACCACAAATCCCAATCCTGCCAAGCGGGCATTTCTGAATCAAACAAACCGGCAGCTGTAAAAGCCTTAGTTGGTGCAAAAATTTGACAGCCAATATGATTTACATTTTTTAAATCATCTCGGCTGACGCTGAGTTTTTTATTCCATTGATTTTTGCCATTAGGCGTTATTGTTGTGGAAGTATCAAATAGCCCAGAAGCCTTATTTTCTAAGTGTTCCCAAGCATTTACAAAGTAGGAAATGCGTTTTTCATCGGTAAAATAATCATCGTCATCGAGTCCGGTTATAAACTCGCCTTTGGCAGATTTGATGGCTTTATTTCTGCTTTCACAAGCCCCTAAAGATTTTTTATTGCTAAGAAAAATGATGCTTTTTTGACCTTTGAAATTAGCTTTAAGTTGTTTGAATTGGTCAATTTCTGAGCCATCATCAACCACGATTAGCTCAATGTTTTTATAGGTTTGCCGTAGCACTGATTGAATTGCCCGAGTGGCTAAATCTAAGCGATTTTTGGTCGGCATATAGACCGAAACTAACTTTTGATGAGAGATATAATTAGCATCATTTTTAATATTATATTTTGCCTTGAGTTGCTCAAATAATGATTTTTGCGGAAACGAGGCGTTTTTATCAATGGATTGCCATTTTAGCGCTTCATTCCACAAATGAATGGCGTAGGAATTTTGTAATAAATTAGTATTATCGGCAAATTTTTCATCAAAAATGTCGCCACAATTTTGCCAAGTTACTGGATAGAAATAAGCGGCAGACTTGGCAAGAGAGGCTAAATTAAAATGCTTGAGTGCCAAAGTAAAATTGTCCGGACCATTTCTATAAGGATTTTTCCAGTCGCCATTTTTGCCAATAATTTTTTTAATCATTTCCTTTATAATATGTATAATTTTGCTTTTTTTGTCTTTTGCCGAGTCGTAAGGCAGCAGCTTATTAGGGTTTTGAGCGGCATCGGCTAAAAATTTGCATAATTTATGTTTAGGCGGAAAACGCAAAACGGCAATATTTATAAGCCATTTATCCTGATAACCAAATATAATTTCTTCCTCAAACTCAAACGGCTTGAGGGCAACCATATCCATATCAACCCAAAATCCGCCCTTTTGATAAAGCAGCTGCCAGCGAAACCAATCGGCAAAATGAGCATAGCCCCTATCAGTTGTAAAAATTTCTTGTTCTGGAATGATTTTATTTGCATCTTTTATTTGCACAGATTCAGGCACACCAGCCACTTTGCCGTAAGTGTAGAGATGAAACTGATGCCCGTGATGAATAAAAGAAGCAATACAAAGTTGCTCAATTTGAGATAATTTTGCACCAATCCACAGGGATTGAATAATGGGTTTTTTTTGCATAAGAATTATTATACTGGCTAAATATGATATTTTCTAAGTGGTTTTAGCCTTTGTCTAAGTGTTCTCAGATTGGCTAAAAAATCATTTAAAGCTAAGAAATTAGCAAGTTTGTGTTTGAAAGATTTTGTTATATTTTTGCTTATATCATCTGCCCGCTCACCGCCTAAATTACTTTGGAAAATTTGGTTGTGGCTGACGATAGAATTTTGCAAAGCATATAAATTAATAAATTTATCATCTCCGGTATAGTGGTCAATCGGCTGGGAAATTTGATGTAAATGCTTTAACATTTTCTTAGCACCAGAATTATTTATCAAGTAGCCGTGAGTTCCATATCTAATCTCAGTAAAGCGGCGAAGAGTATGGCTTTTGAGCCTTTTGCCATACCAAATATTATGCCTCATTTGCTCTTGATAAAAATGCACGCCGAGATGGATTAATTGCCAATTTTTAGGTAAATTATCAATTTGCTGGATAAAATCTAATAATTTATCATCAAAATCGGCATCATCTTCTAACACTAATATTACTGGCAAATTATCCAAAATCATTTGCTCATAAATGTTTTTATGGCTTAGAACACAGCCGATTTCGCCTTTAGTCATTCCACGATTTATGTTTTTGATTGATTGCTTTTCTGAGTAAATATTTTTGATGGTTTTAGTAGATAATAATTTTCCATCCACTGCCTCAATAAATTTAGCTTTGAGGGAAAATTTCGCCAAGAGATTTTGCATATATTGCTTTCTCTTTGCGTCTTTTTTAAGATTTATAATAAAAATTGGAATGTTCATTTATGGTATTTTATAAGTGGTTTTATTCTATTAAATTTGGCTATAAACTTACCTTTTAACTTTCTTTGTGCTTGCAAAATTTCAAGCAAAAAACCGGACACACCGAAAAAATCAGTAAGTTTTCTGGTTAAAGTTTTTGTCGGTTTTTCGCCTGAAACCTCGCTTCTCTCATCTGCCCTCTCGCCGCCTAAATTACTTTGGAAAATTTGGTTGTGGCTGACGATGGGATTTTGAATTATGTATAAATTAGTATATTTATCTTGCCCGGTGTAACGGTCAATCGGCTGGGAAATTTGGCTCAAATGCTTTAACATTTTCT
>JAAOIF010000067.1 GCA_015163925.1 Candidatus Thioglobus sp. | reverse complement strand
TGTCTCGGTGTTGCTGATAGGTTTTGGCGAAGGCGTGATGTGCTGATGAAATCGGTTGGTATGAATCCGATTGTGGTGCATGGCGGCGGGCCGCAAATTGGCAAAACTTTGGAGAAAATCGGCAAGCAAAGTGAGTTTGTGGCTGGGATGCGGGTAACTGATTCTGAGACGATGGATGTGGTGGAAATGGTGCTGGGCGGCTTGGTGAATAAGCAAATTGTCAATTTAATTCATCAGCACGGCGGGCACTCAATCGGGCTTACTGGCAAGGACGGCAGCCTGATTTCTGCTAAAAAACTTACCACTAAAACGCCGCTGACTTCGGAAATTATTGACCTTGGGCATGTGGGCGAGGTGGATAAAATTGATACTTCGGTGATTGATTTGCTGCTGCGTGGCGATTTTATTCCGGTGATTGCCCCGATTGGCGTGGGTCAGGACGGATTTTCTTACAACATTAATGCCGATTTGGTGGCAGCTGCTATTGCTGAGGCGCTGGCTGCTGAGAAGTTGATTTTGCTCACTAATACCGCCGGTTTGCTGGATTCTGATGATAATTTACTAACTGGTTTGGGCGGCAAAAAAATCGCCGATTTGATTAAAAATAAAACCATTCACGGCGGAATGTTGCCGAAAATTACTTGTGCCTTATCAGCGGTGAAAAGTGGGGTGAAAGCCGCTCATATTATTGATGGTCGGGTCGCTCACGCCGTGCTATTAGAGGTTTTTACCGACAGCGGCGTTGGCACTTTAATCACCGATGAATAAGGCAAATCGCGGCAGTATTCAAGTCGTTGATTGTCAAATTCTGGCGCATTATCAGTTTGCTGGGCAGCAATATATTTTGACCCTCAAATCGGCTGAAATCGCCGCTACGACTAAGCCCGGGCAGTTTGTGCATATTGCAGTTTCTGCTACTTTGCCGATGCGCCGCCCGCTTTCAATTATGTCTGTGGATTTGGAAAATAATACTTTTGATTTGCTTTATAAAGTGGTCGGAGAGGGCAGCCGGCAGTTGTCCGAGCGCAAAATCGGCGAGGTTTTATCAGTGATTGGGCCGATTGGAAATCACTTTAAACTTAACAATAAAAAGCTGCCGCTGCTGATTGGCGGAGGCGTTGGAATGCCGCCGATGGTGGCTCTGGCGCAGAGTATCAAAGGGAATGCCGCCTACGAGCCGTTGGTGATTTTAGGCTCAGAAGTTGAATTTCCATTTGATTTAATCAAAAGCAAAATTGGACCAAAATGCAAGATAAATGCAACTATGCCGCTGCTTGAGGGCTGGGGCGTGGCGTGCCGGCTGGCGAGTTTGCAAGGTTTTGATGGCGTTTTTGAAGGCTATGTTACTGAGCTGGCAAAAGTATATTTGGACACATTGGCGGCTGATGAATTAGCCCAAGTTGAGATTTACTCATGCGGCCCAAAGCCTATGCTGGCGGCGGTTGCAGACTTGGCTAAAGAATATAATTTGCCTTGCCAACTCTCGCTGGAGGAATATATGGCTTGTGCGGTGGGCGGCTGCGCGGGCTGTGCGGTGGAGGTCAAAACCGGTAGCGGCACAGCGATGCGGCGGGTTTGCGTGGATGGTCCGGTTTTTTCGGCGATGAGTGTATTTTGATTAAAGCTAATTTAGCCAATATTCGCACTCGGATTGGCGCTGAAAATATCACTTTAATTGCCGTTAGCAAGGGCAAAAGTGTTGATGAATTGCAAGAGGCAATCGCTTGTGGGCAGCGGCATTTCGGCGAAAATTATCTGCAAGAGGCATTGGCAAAAATTGATGCTTTGCAAGAGCAAAATGCGGATTTAATTTGGCATTTTATAGGTCCGATTCAATCAAATAAAACCGCTAAAATTGCCCAGAATTTTGATTGGGTGCAAAGTGTTGACCGGCTGAAAATCGCTAAAAGATTGAGTCAGCAGCGCCCTGATTTTTTGGGAAAACTTAACATTTTATTACAAATAAATATTGATAATGAGCCGACAAAATCTGGCGTTTTGGTTGATGAAATTACTGATTTAGTAAAGCAAATTCAAACCCTAAAAAACCTTAATCTGGCTGGTTTTATGTGCATTCCAGAGCCGCAAAATTCGGCGAAAAGTTTTGCTAAAATGGCAGTAATATTTGAGCAATATCCGCACTTGAAAATATTGTCAATGGGAATGAGTAATGATTTTGAAATTGCTATTAAAAATGGTGCAAATTTTGTGCGAATTGGCACAGATATTTTCGGCAAAAGGTAATGGTGGAGGGATAGGGATTTGAACCCTAGAAGGGTATTAGCCCTTGCTGGTTTTCAAGACCAGTGCATTCAGCCGCTCTGCCATCCCTCCGAGCGGCATATAATACCTAAATAGCAAACCAGCATTTGCATAATTTAGCGTTTGTAGCAGTTATTTTTTGCGTATAATTGCGACTTTTATATTTTTGATGAGTCGATTATGGCGAAGGTATGTATCGTTACAGGCAAGCAGCCAATGAGTGGTAATAATGTTTCGCATGCGAATAATCGGACTCGGCGGCGTTTTTATCCAAATCTGCACACGCATCGTTTTTGGGTTGAGAGTGAAAATCGTTTTGTCAAATTAAAGCTATCAGCAAAGGGTTTGCGGATTGTTGACAAAAAAGGCATTGATGTAATTTTGAGTGAAATTCGCTCCCGCGGCGATAAGGTTTAAGAGGTCATTATGCGAGAAAAAATCAAATTAGTATCATCCGCCAAAACTGGTCATTTTTACACCACCACCAAAAACAAACGCATTCACCCGGAAAAGGTGGAAGTCAAAAAATTTGACCCTGTGGTTAGAAAGCATGTGATTTATAAGGAAGCTAAGATTAAATGAAGTTTTCTTATCAAAAAATTAAACAAGAAAATGATTTAACTTTAGCAGATTGGAGGCAATATTTAGAGCCAACAGAACAAGCAATATTTGAGAGTGAGTTAGGCGATTTTGAGTGGTACGCTGTATTAAATGACAAGCAAAAAGTTGTTGTAATTTTTCAGATTATTAATGGAGGTCGCCACCACAATAAAAAATGCACCCAGCCACTCCGCTGCAATCGGGTAAATTTGGACAATCACCAAAAATAACACTAAGGCAATTTGAAAAGCGGTGTTAAATTTAGACAGATTAGACGGAGTCAAAAGCTCATCTTTTGTGGCATTAGCGCCAAAAAAATAACCCACAGTGCCTGCCACAATCATCACATCACGAAAGAAAATTACCATCAGCAACCACAGCGGCAGCAGCCCAATTATGAATAAAGTAATGAAACTTCCCATCAATAATAGCTTATCTGCCAGCGGGTCTAAAATTGAACCAAGCCGGCTCTGACAGGCGAAACGCTTGGCAATCCAGCCGTCCAACGCATCAGTAATTCCGGCGATAAAAAACAGCACAAGCGCCCAAGAATAATAATGATTTAGCAAAGTCATCACCACTGGCACTGTTAAAATAATACGCAAAATTGAAAGCGCATTCGGCAAGGAAGAAAAACGCATTTTTGTTTGACTGATGAAAAACTACAAATTATACTTAAAAACTAATGGCACTTACATACCAAGACTCAGGCGTTGATATTGCTAAGGGAAATGCGCTGATTGAACGCATCAAACCGATTGCAAAATCTACTGCAATTCCCGGTGTTTTAGCTGGATTAGGTGGCTTTGGAGCAATGTTTGAGCTGCCCCTCGGCAAGTATCAAAATCCGGTTTTAATCTCTGGCACAGACGGCGTTGGCACTAAACTCAAAGTGGCTCAAATGCTCCAAAAACACGACAGCATCGGCGTTGATTTAGTGGCAATGTGCGTAAATGATTTAATTGTGCAAGGCGCAAAACCCTTGTTTTTCTTGGATTATTACGCCACCGGCAAGCTGAATTCTGACATCGCCGCAGCAGTAATTCAAGGCATCGGCGAGGGTTGCAAACTCTCCGGTTGCGCGCTGATTGGCGGTGAAACTGCTGAGATGCCGGGCATTTACTCAGGCGAGGATTACGACTTAGCCGGCTTCTGCGTTGGCATTGCCGAGAAAGACAAAATCATTGACGGCAGCAAAGTCAGGCTCGGCGACCATATTATTGCCTTAGCATCATCGGGCCCGCACTCCAACGGCTACTCGCTAATTCGCAAGGTTTTGGAGCAATCCGAGCCAACAAAATCACAATTAAATTTACTAATTGAGCCTACTAAAATTTATGTCAAATCGGTTTTATCATTGCTTGAAACCCTGCCTGTAAATGCGATTTCTCATATCACCGGCGGCGGACTTTTGGAGAATATTCCCAGAGTTTTGCCCAAAAATTTAGCCGCTAAATTAGATACAAATTCTTGGCAAATGCCTGAAATTTTCCAATTTTTGCAAAACAGTGGTAATATTGAAATGATGGAAATGTATCGGGTTTTCAACTGTGGCGTGGGAATGGTGCTGGTGCTGCCGGCTGAGGCGAGTGAAAATGCCATAAATCACCTAAAATCGCAAGGTGAAAATGCTTGGAAAATTGGTGAAATCATAGCAAATTCCGGTGAACAAGTCATTATCTAAGGTGGTTGTGCTGATTTCTGGCTCCGGCTCAAATCTGGCTTCCATCATCCAAAATGCTGAGAAAATCGGCATAAAAATTGAATGTGTAATTAGCAATAAAGCTGATGCCTTCGGGCTTAAACGGGCTGCAAACGCTAATATTACTACTGCAATTATTGATAATTTTAACTTCAAAACTCGGCAAGATTTTGACCAAGCTTTGGCTGAAAAAATCAATCAATTTAGTCCAAAACTAATTATTCTGGCTGGTTTTATGCGGATTTTATCTGCTGATTTTATTAGTCAATTTGAAGGCAAAATTCTCAACATTCACCCAGCACTTTTGCCGAAATTCAAAGGGCTAAATACCCATCAGCGAGCTATTGATTCTGGGGAAAAATTCGCCGGCGCCAGCGTGCATTTTGTTACCAATGAGTTAGATTCTGGCGAGGTGATTATGCAAAAATCTGTGGAAATTAGTGCTGCTGAAACGGCAAAAACATTGGCAAAAAAAGTGTTAAAACAAGAGCATATTTTGTATCCAAAAGCCATTCAAAAAGTCTTGGAAAATTTATGAAATTACTATTTTTATTACTATTTTTATCAACGCTAACACAAGCGCTTGAGCCTCACACGGCGACTTACAGCCTGTCCGTAGCGGGCTTTAAAATTGCTGATGAGCGGCGAGTTTTGAGCCAAAAAAACAATATTTATTACTACTCGGCCCACGCCAAAACCTCAGGTCCGATGAGCCTATTTAAGGACTATGAAATTGATGCAAAATCCAGTTTTATTATTGATGAATTTGGGCTGAAATCCAAGCATTATCAATACTTTGAGCGGGACGGAAAAACCATTAAAAAAGACATAAATATTCGCCCTGAAAATCAACAAATTGACCCACTTAGTTTATTTTTAGCACTGTCTCAGGCTTTGGAGAAAAATCCGGCGCAAACTGATTTTTATTTTTTAGTAAATGATGGCGAAGAAATCAAGCGGCATCACTACCAGCAGGCTAAAAGTGAAGACAAAAATTTGATTAAAATCATCAGGCCGGGCAAGCAACTTGAGGCTTATTTTGCCAAAGATAAAAATTATTTTCCAGTGCTAATTAAAAGCAAAAAAATCACTCTTCAGCTGCAACAAAATCAGACTAAAAACTAAACTGATTTTTGTGATTTTGCTTGCAAATGTGCTTTTAAATATTGCCCGGTATAAGATTTTTTCACTTTAGCCACTTCCTCTGGAGTGCCTACTGCTACAACCTTTCCGCCCTTGTCTCCGCCTTCTGGGCCCAAATCTACAATCCAATCTGCGGTTTTAATTACATCCAAATTATGCTCAATAATCACAATAGTATTTTCACGCTCGCGCAGGCGATTTATAACGCCAAGTAACTGTTTTATATCGTGAAAATGCAGCCCGGTGGTCGGCTCATCCAAAATATAAAGCGTCTGTCCGGTGTCCATTTTTGACAACTCTTTGCCCAGCTTAATCCTCTGAGCCTCGCCACCAGAAAGGGTTGTAGCGTTTTGCCCAAGAGTAATATACGACAAGCCGACATCCATCAGAGTTTGCAATTTTTTGTGAATTTTAGGAATCGGCGCAAAAAACAAAATCGCATCCTCAACCGTCATATTTAACACTTGCGAAATGGTCTTGCCCTTGTAAAAAATCTCCAGCGTTTCGCGGTTGTAACGCCGTGCCGCACAGACATCACAAGGCACATAAACATCAGGCAAAAAGTGCATTTCCACTTTAATCAGCCCATCGCCACGGCAAGCCTCACAGCGCCCGCCCTTGACATTAAAACTAAATCTGCCGGCCTTATAACCACGCGAGCGAGCCTCCAAAGTCTGCGAAAATAAATCACGAATTAGCGAAAATATGCCGGTATAAGTTGCCGGATTTGAGCGCGGCGTGCGCCCAATCGGAGCTTGGTCAATACTTACAACTTTAT
>JAAOIF010000066.1 GCA_015163925.1 Candidatus Thioglobus sp. | reverse complement strand
CAATTCAAATATTACTATTGAGTGCGATGTAGCAACGGATGCAAGCATTGATAAGGCATTTTCAACACTCAAAAAACATTGGGATAATTTTGATATTTTGGTGCATTCTGTGGCTTTTGCCCCGCGTGAGGCATTGGATGGAAATTACCTCAGCGCCACCACTCGGGAGAATTTTGCCAGCGCCCATGACATCAGTTCATACAGCTTTACCGCACTTGCAAAAGCCGCCGAGCCGATGCTAAATGACAATTCCGCCCTGCTGACGGTCAGCTATTTAGGGGCTGTTCGGGCGATTCCAAATTACAATATTATGGGGCTTGCCAAGGCATCACTTGAGGCAAATGTGCGTTATATGGCTGCTGCGATGGGGCCGGAGCGTGGAATTCGGGTGAATGGAGTTTCCGCCGGACCGATTAAAACTTTAGCCGCCAGCGGTATTAAAGACTTCGGAAAATTACTGAGTTATGCCGCTAACAGCTCCGCCCTCAAGCGAAATGTAACCACCGAAGAGGTTGGAAATGTGGCAGCATTTTTATGTTCAGATTTAGCCTCAGGGGTCACCGGCGAAATCACTTATATTGACTCCGGCTACAATTTTTACGACACAGGACCAGAGCTGTAACTCACTGTTTATAAGCGATTAGTGAATATTTTTAACTCAGCTTGACGGCGCAGAGTTATTAAAATTGCTTGAAACAACTCATCTGCCTCAATCGCCAATAAAGTCCGGCGCAACGCCACAGCCGCCTTCTCATCAGGGGTGGATTCTTTGACCGCTAAAAGCTCAACCACCACAGAATAATTTTCATCAAAATCCCGCGAATTGTAAGTCGCCTTACCGGCTGTAGGCTTAGGCAAAGTGAATATTTTTTCTATAATTATGCCTTCAGCTTTATCAGAATTTCTCTTAACCCAGCCGATTTTTTGCCATTTTAATTTGTGTTTTTTGATGATTTTTTCAGCCGCTTTTTTGTCATTTTTTTGTAATAATGAGGCAATATTAGTAGTAATTTTGCTGATAAATTCTTTGGCTGCCGCAGCGCTCAAACGCTTTTTGATTTGCGTTTTCACCTCAGAGAAATCTTTTTGCCGCTGAGGAATTTTTTGCAACAGGCGCACAACTGCAAATTTATCTTTGGATAATTCCAACACTGGCGAATTTTCATTCTTGTTAAAAACCTCATCACTAAAGGCTGCGGCAAGCATTTTTTTGGGTAATTTTGTATCATTTCTATCAAATAATTCAGTGCTTTTTAGCTCCAAATTCATCTGATTTGCCGCCTCTTCCAAACTCGCCTCATACGCCAAATTTGCCAACTGTTCGGTCAAATCATATAGCTGGATTTTCGCTTTTTCCTGAGTGTATAAATCTGATAATTCTGCCTTCACCTCAGCAAACGATTTTTGCGTGCCGGGCTTGATTTCATTGAGTTTTATGATGTGATAACCGAATTCAGATTTGACCAAATCACTCAGCTGATTTTCCTCCATTGCAAATACTGTTTTCTCAAATTCTGCCACCATAACTCCACGAGCAAAAAATCCTAAATCGCCGCCATAGCCTTTAGAACCGGTGTCTTTAGAGTGTTCTTTAGCCAATTTAATAAAATCGCCATCTGCTTGAAGTTGGGCTAAAATCGCCTTCGCCTCGTCCTCATTTTCAAGCAAAATATGCTGTGCCCGGCGCTCTTCTTCAGTTGCAAAACGCTGTTTTTCTTGCTCATAAAAATTACGCAAATCATCATCATTTACCTGAATTTTTTTGGCAATTTCTGTCAATGATAATTCAATAAAATCAAGACTAATTTTTTCGGGCTCAAAAAACGAGGCTTTTTCGGCATTATAAAAATCCTCAATCTGCTTATCCTTAACGCTAACTTGCCCGAAATAGTCCTTAGTATTTAGCCGAATGTAATTAAATTGCCGCTGCTGAGAATTAAGATTTTGCAAATTTTTCAGCGCTAAATCGCCGACAAATGCCGAATCTGCTAAATTTTGTTTAATTTGTCTTTGCGTCAATTCGTTGAGTTTCAGAGTTTCATATTCAACCGGACTGTAGCCATTTAGGCGTAATAATTGCTGATATTTTTCCAATGAAAATATCCCATCCACCTGAAATTCCTCATTCGCATGCACAATATTTTGCAACTCTAAATCAGTGGTCGCATGGCCTAATTTCTCCGCTAATTTATCCAACAAATGCTCATTAATCATAGTTTGCACGGTGGATTGCTTTAATTGATTATTAAATTCTGGCGAGTAATTATCGCCCAAACGCTGCTGCGCAAGCCGTTTTTGTTGATTAAATCTGGGCAAAAAATCTATTTGAGCAATCTCATCGCCATCCACTGTGGCAATTACAATATTTGAGGTATTAGTAGAATATTCGGCAATTCCAAATAGCGCAAAAGGGACGATGATAAGGGCAATAATCGTATAAGCAACCCAGCCTTTGGTTTTATTTCTGATGGAATTTAGCATAGTTTTAGTTATTTAAAAGTAATAAAAAATGGGGAATTATAAAGCAAAACGCTATGGATTTGAGCGGCTTTATGTTAATTGAAATTGGATAATTTAAAAGACTACAACCAAAAATTATGGCGGAGCGGACGGGATTCGAACCCGCGACCTCCTGCGTGACAGGCAGGCGTTCTAACCAGCTGAACTACCGCTCCGAATTTGGGTAAATAATTCTTTTGGTGGGCGCTACAAGACTTGAACTTGTGACCCTCGCCTTGTAAGGGCGATGCTCTACCAACTGAGCTAAGCGCCCAAAAAAATACCCGTTGCTCAGGCTATCAACCTAAACAACGGGCAATTATACTTAAATAGCAAACTATCTATTAACTGATTCTTTAAGTAATTTGCCGGCTTTAAATGCTGGCACTTTAGAGGCTTTAATTTGAATTGATGCGCCAGTTTGTGGATTGCGGCCGGTGCGTGCTGCGCGGGCTCTAACCAAAAAACTACCGAAACCGGTAATAGCCACATTATCGCCACTTGCTAATGCTTTAGTGATTGAACCTGTGGTTGCGTCTAATGCACGGGCTGCGTCAGCTTTGGTTAAGTCTGAAGCGCTTGCAATTGCTGTAATTAACTCTGATTTGTTCATAATATTCTCCATTGAATAATAAAAAAAATGCCGTTTAAGGCTAAAAAGCCACAAACATTTTGATTGAAGCCTTTGTGAAATTATCCAGCAAAAACAATTACTGTCAATAGATTTTAGCAAAAAAAATAACAAAACTTTAATTATCAGCCGCTTAGCCTTGCTATGAATGGATTTTGCTTGATAATTTATTCAGCCAGAACCAATGGCTTGATGTCATTTTCCCAAATCTTTTGAGTAATTTCGCCCAAATGTTTGTAAATAATTATGCCTTTTTGGTTAATTAAAAAAGTCTCCGGCACCCGATAAACCCCTAATTCTAAGCCTAATTTTCCAATAGCCTCTTGGCGAAAATTAATCATTTGCGCCTCAGAAATTCGCCCTTCCAAATACGCCCGAGCGTAAATTCCGGGGGAAATATGCCCTTGGAAAAAAATCAAATCCGCCCCTTGTTCAGCCTCCGGACCGCGATAAAAATGATTAAAACCGACCTCATATAAAGTCGCACTGGAAGCATACGAGGCGATATGACCGCCTAAATCATACGGCAACTGATTGGCTTTAACCACCATTACCATTGCATTCCAGCGAATAATTGCAGCAATTTTTGTTTCAATCTCAAGGCTGATTGGAGTGCTAATTTGCTTGTCGGCGGAGATGCTATTGAGGTAGGCGGTGTTGATGCCGGTGGGCAAATTCATTCCCTCTTTATCGGCAATATCTATCAGCTGATTGAGGATATAATGCGCTCTGTCACTGCCTTCCACACGGGCAACCGACTTAAATGCCGCCAGCCATTCTTGCGTTTCTTGCGGGTCAATATCTGGATTCGGCATAATAAAATAGTGTGGAAAAATTAATGAATTATACCCATTACTTCAGCAAATATCGCAGCAGTAGTAATGAGGAAAATAGGCTTAAAACTCCAAAACTAATTTGCCATAATTCACTTTCTGGAAAGAAAAATTCGCCAATAAAACTGCCGATAAATAATGCTAATAAGGGTAATAAATAAAGCTGAAAAGCTCGTAAAAATAGCTCCGAAGAAGCAATCTCCAAACTGACGAAATCCCCTGCTACAACGCCTTTTTGCAAGGGTTTGGAAAATACTGAATAATGCTTAAAATAATTCGCCAAAATCCCGGTGCCGCAGCCAGATTTTGCCGAGCAAGAATTACAACCGCCGGAGTGATTTATTTTCAAAACCATCGTTTGATTTTCAACTTCAATCACTTCAAATTTCTGTTTCATTTAAAATAGGATTTTATTTTTTACTCTATTTTAGCTGAATGAATATTCCAAAATCAATTTTTAAAGCCTACGACATCCGCGGAATTGTTGGCGCAGAATTAACCGCCGAAATCGTAAAATTAATTGGCTTGGCAATCGGCACAGAATCCATCAAATGCGGTGAGCGCGGCGTTGTCATCGGGCGTGATGGGCGACTCAGTGGCGTGGAAATGTTGGCGGCTTTGAAGTCTGGACTCAAGCAAAGCGGCTGCCACTTGGTGGATATTGGAATGGTGCCGACCCCACTGGTGTATTTCGCCGCAGCCACTACTGCTGCAACCTCTGCGGTGATGATTACCGGCTCACACAATCCGCCTGAGTATAATGGTTTTAAAATTATGATTGCTGGCGAAACCCTTTCTGGCGAACGCATTGCCGCACTTTACCAACGGATTTTGGCTGCTGATTTTAGCACTGGGCACGGCACGACAACTCAAGCAAATATTGAACAAGACTACATAAATCGCATCACTTCTGACATCAAACTTCAGCGCCCGCTAAGTGTGGTTTTGGACTGTGGCAACGGAGTGGCTGGCGAAATTGCCCCTAAATTATTTGCCGCACTCGGAGCAAAAGTAAGCAAATTATTTTGCCTAATTGACGGCAATTTTCCCAACCATCACCCCGACCCAAGCAAGCCGGAAAATTTGCAAGATTTGATTAAAAAAGTGCTGGAAACTGGAGCAGATATGGGTTTTGCTTTTGACGGAGATGGCGACCGGCTCGGCTTAATTGACAATAAAGGCAATATTATTTGGGCCGACCGGCAGATGATTTTATACTCCAGAGACATTCTAAAACGCCACAAAAAAGCCAAAATCGTATTTGATGTAAAATGCTCAGCACTACTTCCAAAAGATATCAGCAAACACGGCGGCGAGCCGATAATTTCACGCACCGGCCACAGTTTCATCAAGGCAAAAATCAAACAAACCGGGGCGGCACTCGGCGGTGAAATGTCAGGTCATATTTTCTTCAAAGAGCGCTGGTTTGGCTTTGATGACGCACTTTACACTGGTGCGAGGCTGCTGGAAATTATGTCCAAAACCGATAAAACTTGTGCTCAGATTTTCGAAAATTTGCCCAGTAGCATTAGCACTCCAGAAATTAATATTACTTTCAAACAGCCCGGGCAGCAATTTGAAGCGATGGAAAAACTTAGCAAAAGTGTTGATTTTCCAAATGCAAAAATTACCACCATTGACGGCGTGAGAGTGGATTATGACAACGGCTGGGGCTTGGTTCGCCCCTCCAACACCACCCCCTGTTTGGTGCTGCGTTTTGAGGCTGATTCGCAAAAAACCTTAGAGGAAATTCAGGCTAAATTTAAAACTTGGCTTGGACAAAATCACATAGTTTTTGATTATTAATAACAGGCAAGGCTTGGGAGGTTTTGCCTCGCTTGGGAATTGTTTTTGCCACACACTGTCATTCTGAACTCCCCACCCACTGTCATTCTGAACTTGATTCAGAATCTCATCCAGTAAGTGGAGACCCTGAATCAAGTTCAGGGTGACAGTAATGGAATGAGACCGTGAAATAAATTCATATAATCCTAAATTTAAGTATAATTCACAAAATCCTAAAAACATTTAGGATATTTTTTTTAACTAAATGGAGAAATGAAATGAAAAATCTAAACAAAATATTTGCCACAACAGCCCTTGCTTTAACACTTTTAACTCTTTCCAGCTGCGGCGGCAGTGCGGGGGGGGGGGGGCGTAGCCGGGCCGACTGAATTCAAAGCCGTTGCTAACGGAGTTGCAAATCAGGTAGAAATTTCTTGGGCGGCGGTGGCTGGTGCGACCGGCTATACTTTGTATCAAACCACAGATAATTTATCCGGTTTTGAAAATGCCGACCCGGCGAATTTGGCGGCAGCAAATCCAGCAGCAGGCAGCTCTACTTTTGCTGGCACGGTCACCAGTACTGTTGAGACTTTAAGCGGCGCAGACACACATTATTTTTTAATTACTTCCACTCAGGGCGGAGTTGAATCCCTAACTTCTGCTGCACAAATCGCTGCCACAGCACATCCGCTTACTTTTAATATAGTTGCTGGTGGTGGCACCGGCACATTCTGGATGGATATGGATATTTGCCAGATTATGCAAGCCTACGATGTGACTTTTTCGCTTGGCGATGGGCTGCGT
>JAAOIF010000065.1 GCA_015163925.1 Candidatus Thioglobus sp. | reverse complement strand
GAATTAGCGGCAAATCGGGTGAAAATCAGCTGTGCATAAATATTTGGATAATTACAATAAATTAGTTGGCATTATACTTCAGGTGCTTGTATTATTGACAAATATTTGCCTAAGGGCTTGGCTGAAAATGGTTATTTTAAAAATCCGATTATGAATTTATTTAGCAAAAGAATCCTAATTAGCGACCTCTGCAAGGTGCTTGACGGCTATATGCCTAAAAAACAAGTGGGGCAGATTTATCATGCTTATATCGTTGCTGCGACCGCTCATGACGGGCAATTTCGGCGCTCGGGTGAGGCTTATGTTTTTCATCCGATTAATGTGGCAATGATTTTGGCTGAATTGAAACTTGATTGTTATTGTATTACCGCAGCCTTACTGCACGATTGCATTGAAGATACTTCGCTGACACAAGAGGATATTGTCAAGGATTTTGGCGAGGAAGTAGCGCATATTGTGCAAGGCGTATCAAAGCTCACTGGGCTTGAATTTCACTCTAATTTAGACAAACAGGCGCAAAATTTTCGCAAGCTGTTTTTGGCGATGAGTACTGATATGCGGGTGATGATGATTAAATTAGCCGACCGCTTGCATAATATGCGAACTCTAAAATCAATGGATCGGGACAAGCAGCTGGCAATCGCTAAGGAAACCACAGAAATTCATGCCCCGATTGCTCGGCGTTTAGGGCTTAATAATATTCGGATTGAGCTTGATGATTTGTGTTTTGAGATTTTGTATCCCTTTCGCCATAAGGTTTTGATGCGTCAAATTAACAAGCGCTACGGTAATTGCAAAAAAATTATCAAGCATATTCAGGCAGAAATCAAAAATCGTTTTAAGCAAGAAGGCTTGCAGCAAGTGAAAATTATTGGGCGTAGAAAACAGCCGGTAAGTATTTATAATAAAATGAAAATCAAGCAGCTGAAATTCTCGCAAGTGCTTGATGTGTATGCTTTTAGAGTGGTTGTAAATGATGTCTCAGCCTGCTATCAGGCGTTAGGAATTATTCATAATTTATACAAACCGCTGCCGGGAAAGTTCAAAGATTATGTGGCTTTGCCGAAATCAAACGGCTATCAATCCTTACACACGGTGCTGTTTGGAGCTAATAATATTTTTATTGAGGTGCAAATTCGCTCCGAAGATATGGATTTTATCTCCGAATATGGCATCGCCGCCCATTGGCATTACAAAAGCGACGACAGCAATCCTAAGGAATTAGCGAATAATTGGCTTGGTTCATTATTGGAAATTCAGCAAAATTCTGGCACTTCATTGGAATTTTTAGAGGAAACCAAAACTGATTTATTTGCCTCAGAAGTCTTTGTATTCACCCCTCAGGGCGAGATTATTCAGCTACCTTTCGGGGCGACTGTGTTGGATTTTGCTTATGCAATTCATACAAATGTGGGCAATAGAACCCTTAAAGCTAAGATTGATAAGCTTGATTGTCAGCTTGCCACCGAGCTAAAATCTGGGCAAACCATTGAAATTATTACCGATAAAAAAGCCAAACCGCATCCGTCATGGCTGCAAATTACCGTTACTGCCAAAGCAAAATCTTCAATTAAAGCTAAGTTGAAAGAGGAATCAGGCGATGAATTGATACAATTAGGCGAGTATTTGCTGAATAATGCATTAGATTACAGCGGCTGCGGCAACATCAGCAAAGACAAGTGGCAAGGCTGTTTGAGCGATTTGAAGTGTGATTCCAAAGAGGATTTATATATGAAAATCGGACTCTCAGAAGTGTTGGTTTCATTGGTATTAAATAAGCTGATTTCAAAGGACGGCTCGCGGGCGATTAAAAGCATAAATATCAAGCAAACAAAGGGCAAGGCGATTAGTGTGGCGCATTGCTGTTACCCGCTTCCGGGCGATAAAGTAGCAGGCATTTTGACTACGACTAAGGGCTTGGTAATTCATCGGTTTGACTGCGGAAATCTGATTCATGCCAAGCAGAAACACGAGCAATGGCTGGGGATAAACTGGGAGGCTGACGAGGGCGAAGAGTTTGAAGTTTTGATAAAAGTTGAGGCTGATAATCGCCGCGGAATACTTGCCTCAATCGCTAATACCATCGCCAAAATCGGCATAAATATTGAGCATTTAGCCGTGGATGAAAAAGACAATTCCAAAAAAGTGCTAAATTTGGTGATTGTGGTCGCCGATATCAGCAAGCTTGATGAGGTTTTATACGCCATCAGCGGCTTGGAATTTATCCATTCGGTCAAACGGGTATAGGTTTTGGGCAATAAACAAATTTTGCTTAAATTCTCTACTTTTACAAACTTAATTTTGATTAAAATTATAAATTTTGATTTCGCAAGGTTTTTATGATTTGGACTGATTCGTTAGAAATTGCCATCGCCTTAGACGAGGCGTACCCTGATTTTGACCCAAAATTTGTTAATTTTGTTGATTTGCATAAAATGGTAATTGCTTTGGAGGATTTTGCCGATGAGCCAGAAAAATCCGGCGAAAAAATCCTTGAGGCAATTCAAATGAACTGGATTGAAGAAAAATAATGAGATTTATTGTTTTATTTTTATTACTAATCAGCGCCGCACAGGCGATTTTAGAGGTCAGTGTGGTCAAAAAAGACAAAAATCCTTTGCCGATTGTAATAAGTGATTTTGAGCTAATCGGCGCTGGAGCTCAGGATAAAACCAGCGCCGAAATCATCAGAAATAATTTAGAACGCTCCGGTCGTTTTGATGTATTTGTAGCAGATTCGCTTGAGGAATTTGACTCTGAGCACTGGAAACAGCGTGGAATTGAGGCTGTGGTCAGCGGAACTATTGAGCAGCAGAGTGAGAAAATCTATAAAATCTCAGCAACTTTATTTGATGTTTATAGCAATAAAAAATTATTTAGCAAGTCCACAAGAGTGCATTTGAGCGGTTTTCGCAAAGTTGCCCATCAGCTCAGCGACCATATTTACGAGGCTTTGCTGGGCGAAAGTGGCTCATTTAACACTTTACTAACTTATGTTACAGTTGCTAAAAATAAGGCCGGCGAGCGGGTTTATCAGCTGAATATTTCAGATTCTGATGCTCATAATGTAAAAAGTAAAATCAAGCTTAAAACCCCTATCTTATCGCCTGTTTGGTCGCCTGAGCGCTCTTATGAAAATAAAAAAATTGCCTATGTTTCTTTTCAAAATGGGCGCTCAGAAGTGTTTATTTGGTATCCGTATTCACGGCGGAAAATTGAGAAATTACCAAGTTTTGACGGCATTGCTTCATCGCCGAGCTGGCATCCGAATGGCAAAAGTTTGCTGCTGACTTTATCCAAAAATGGCAATAAGGATATTTACTCTTACACCTTATCTGATAAGGCTTTGCAGCGTTTGACCAGCAATCCAAGCATTGACACTGAGGCAAGTTATTCGCCAGATTCCAAGCACTTGGTTTTCACTTCAAATCGCTCTGGGCAAGTGCAAATTTACATCAAAAATCTAAGCAATGGCAGAATTAAACGGGCAACTTTTGAGGGCACTTATAACGCCAAAGCAGTGTTTTCGCCTGATGGCAAAAGCCTCGCTCTGGTGCATCGGGTAAATAATGATTATCGGATTGCCACTTTGGATATTGCCACGCAGGATTTGAGCGTTGTAACTGATAGCAAATTGGACGAATCGCCATATTTTTCACCAAATGGCGATATGATTATTTTTTCCACTAATAGTAACGGTAAAGGCTTGCTGTCGGTGGTTTCAGTGCAAGGGCAGCGTTCTTATCAGCTGTCTTCGCAAAATGCAGAGGTAAGAGAGCCGAATTGGTCGACTTATTTAGAATAAAATTAGCGTTTAATTATCGGAGAAAAGAAATGAAAAATACATTATTAATATTACCATTTTTAGCTCTATTAGCGGCTTGTGGCACAAGTGGCAGCTCTAAAAATATTATCGTTGAAGATAGAAATCCAGAAGTTATTGCCCGTGAGACCTCAAGTTTTGAGTGGCAAGACAGCAGCAAATCGGCAAAAAACTCAGCAAATTTCAGTGCTAATAGTATTGAAAATATAGCGCTCACGGAGCTAAAATCCAGCGCCGTGGAATTCGTTTTATACTTTAGTTATGACGGTTTTGACATTGACGAAGCCACCACTCAGGAAATCATCAAACACGCCAATTTTATGCGCGACAATCCCAAAATTGATTTGCGTTTAGAGGGGCATGCGGACGAACGCGGCACTCGTGAATACAATTTAGCACTCGGCGAAAACCGCGCCATCAGCGTCAAAGAGGTGTTAGGGCTGTATCAAGGCTTGAGCGCCAGAGTCCAAGTGGTCAGCTACGGCGAGGAAAATCCAGTAGCAGCAGGGCATAACGAGTCGGCATGGGCAAAAAATCGGCGAGTTGAATTTATTTATCAACCCAGCAAATAATTTATGCGATATTTTAGTTTTGTTTTAATCGTTTTGCTGATAGCACCAGCCTCTGTGAGCGTTTTTGCCATTGATACTGAGGCGGTTGCCACCAAGAATTTCACCCAAATCAAGCAGCTAAAAAAAGCTAATCGCCATTTATTAGGCAGCATTGAACAATTACAACAGCAGCAAAAACACAATCAGCAAAAAATCTCCGAACTGTTTCGCCTGCTTGAATATAAGTCCGCTGACAGAGCCACAAAATCTGTGATTTCAAGGCTTGAAAATGCCGATAGGGCGGCTAAAAAAATCTACACTAATGCCCGTAATTTATTGCTCTCAGGGCAGCACCAGCAAGCACTTGAGGCATTTCAAGACTACCGCAAACGCTTCCCAGAAAACAACCAAATTTCTGATGCTAATTACTGGCTCGGCAAGGTTTTTGTGAAATTGGAAGATTACCAAAATGCCAAGCAAACTTTCATTGATTTTCAGGCAAATTACGCCTTGCATGCCAAATTTCCCAACTCTTTATACGAATTAGCCCTTGTGCAAAATCAGCTGAAAAACACTCCGGCGGCGGAAAAATTACTAAAAACTCTGATTAAAAAATTCCCAAATCATAGTATTTCCGCTAAGGCTAAGGCTTTGCTGGCGGAGATTACAACTGCTAAAACTGATAAAATCCAAGCCAAATAAGCCTTGTGAAAGTTTTATCCATTCCAAATTTAGCCTTTGAGCGCTTGTGCCATTTCCATCCACAGCGTTATCCTTTTTTGCTTGAAAGCGCCAGCCACAACGATAATAATCGCTTCTCAATTTTATTTGCTCACCCGCAGCGGAGCATTATTTTGAATGATTTAGCCGATTTTGATTTTCTCAGCAAGCTCTCTAAAAGCATCAAATTTAGTAATAATGAGCCAGATTTGCCCTTTAGCGGCGGCTGGTTTGTGTATTTTGCGTATGAATTGATTGGGCAAATTGAGCCGATTTTGCTTGATAATATTAACACCGGCGAGCTGCCAATTGGCGGATGCTTTTTGTTAATGCACGCCAGCGCTTGCAGAATTAGGGTTGATTTGCCGATGCCCGGATCGCCGCCAATCAACACCACAGAACCATCAACCAGCCCGCCGCCGAGGGTTCTATCAAGCTCGGTCAGACCAGTTGAAAGTCTGGTTTTATTTTCAATGGTAACTTCGGACAGATTTTGCACTTTTGAAGCCGGCAAATCTTGCAAAATTTCAGGCTTAGAGCTGGTGCTTGCCGGTATGATAATTTCCTCCAAAGTGTTCCAAGCGCTGCAATCCAAGCACTGTCCAGCCCACTGTGGATGTGCCGCGCCGCATTCTCGACAGATAAATTCAACCTTCGCTTTTGCCATTATTTATTCATCAATTTATCAATCTCATTTTTAAAAGCTTCAATATCCTGAAACTGCCGATACACTGATGCAAAGCGGATATAAGCCACTTCGTCCAAACTTTTTAGCTCCTCCATCACCCATTCGCCGATTTTCGCACTCGGCACTTCGCGCTCGGATTGAGTCATTAATTTATGCACAATTCGCTGCACCGAAGTCTCAATTTTAGCGGTTTTAACCGGTCGTTTTTCTAAGGCTTTGAGCAGCCCCGAGCGCAATTTTGCCTCAGCAAAACTCTCGCGAGAATCATCTCTTTTTATCAATCTGGGAACATTCAAATCAACTGTTTCTCGGGTGGAATAACGCTCCGAGCAAGCCGTGCATTCGCGCCTTCTTCGCACCTGTGAGCCGTCATCTAACAGCCGAGTGTCCAAAACTTTAGTGTCATCAGACTGACAAAATGGGCAGCGCATATTTAGCCGTAAACTGGATATTTAGCGCAAACTTTTGCCACTTTTTCACGCACTTTGCCAAGCAGATTTTCATCATCCAAATCATCACAAATATCACACATCCAGCCGGCTAAATCCACGCAGTCGGACTCGCTAAAACCCCGTGTGGTAACCGCCGGAGTGCCGACCCGAATGCCGCTGGTGATAAATGGCGATTGCGGATCATTTGGCACCGCATTCATATTTACAGTAATATTTGCATGGCCCAGAGCGGCATCTACCGCCTTGCCGGTCAGGCCTTGAGTGATGAAGCTGACCAAAAATAAATGGTCATCTGTGCCGCCGGAAACCACATCAAAACCCCGAGCAATAA
>JAAOIF010000064.1 GCA_015163925.1 Candidatus Thioglobus sp. | reverse complement strand
GCTTTGTTTCAGGGCAAATTTAAATCTAATCATCTGGGCGGTGATTTTGCTTTGCCAACGGTTTCGGCTTATGTGAATTTGAATCATAAACACCACCGGATTGACCCGGAAAAACAGTTGGTAAAATCCAGTATTTTTGAGTATTTTGGCAGAGAATTGGGTGAAAATATTTGCGATGAAGATGAAATGGATAAAATTATCCAAGAGGCTGGCGGCTTGAATGAATATAAAAAATATCTCAAACAAGCCTCAATCGCCTTTGCTGATAATAAAAGCGTTTTGCTAACAGAGGATGATTTTGAATTCTAACGATAAAAAAGGCAAGGCAGCCTTGAAAATTAGCGGGGCGGATGCTTTGGCGTTTTTGCAGGGGCAGTTGTCAAATGATATTGCTAAAATTGGGCTTGGGGAATTTCAGCTAAATGCTTATTGTCAGCATCAGGGCAGGGTTATTGCTTTGATTTTGGTGGAAAAATTGAGCGATGGTTTTAGTCTGATTTTGCCAAAAGATTTGCAAGATTTGGTGCTAAATCGCTTGAAAATGTTTGCCCTAAATGCCGCTGTGGAGATTTCTATTGAGGCAAGCAAAAGCAAGATTTCTGAATGGATTTATCCGCAAATTTATGCCGTTAGTAGTGAAAAATTTATTCCTCAGGATTTGAATTTGGATATTAATGAGGTCGGGCTGAGTTTTTCTAAGGGTTGCTATCCCGGGCAGGAAGTGGTGGCGCGGGTGCATTATTTGGGCGAACCGAAGCGCCGTTTGTATTTATTTGAGGGCGATTTTGCGCCTGAGCCATTGGACAAACTCACCCTTGAAGATTCAACAAAAGTGGTCGGCTCGGTGGTCTCTGTGGTAAAATCTGGCATTTTGGCAACTTTGAAAGTGGCTGAGGAAAAATCGGTTATTTTGCTTGATGGCAAAGTGATTAAATTGGTAAAACGGTTTGAATTTAAACAATAAAAAACAATAAAAAACAATAAAAAACAATAAAAAACAATAAAAAAATGATGAAATTATTAGTCTTACTGGCATTTTTTCCAACTTTGGTATTTGCTGGAAATTCCACTGAAACATTGGATTTAACCAAGCACTGGGCGGGTTATAGCGCTTTGGCGGTATTTGTGATTGCTTATGTTTTTGTGATGGTTGAGGAATTTACCCATTTCAAAAAGTCCAAACCGGTGATTTTAGTGGCTGGCGTGATTTGGGGCTTAATCGGCTGGGTGTATGCGCAAAATGGCTTGCCGCATACGGCTGAGGTGGCATTACGGCATAATTTGCTGGAATACGCCGAGCTGTTTTTATTTTTGCTGGTGGCAATGACTTATATTGAGGCATTGCGTGAGCGGCAAGTGTTTGAGGCCTTAAAAACTTGGCTGGTGAATAAGGGTTTTTCGTTTCGGCAGTTGTTTTGGCTGACGGGTTTTTTGGCGTTTTTCCTCTCTCCACTCGCCGATAACCTTACCACAGCACTGATTATGGGCGCTGTGGTGATGGCAGTCGGCGGCAGTAATATCCGTTTTATCTCCATTGCATTTATAAATATTGTCGTGGCAGCCAATGCTGGCGGGGCTTTTAGCCCATTTGGCGATATTACTACTCTGATGGTTTGGCAAAAAGGCTTGGTGGATTTCACCCAATTTTTTAGCCTGATTGTGCCATCGCTGATTAACTTTATCGTGCCGGCGGCGATTATGCACTTTGCCATTAAAAACGATTCTGTTAGTGCAAATGAGAGCAAAATTGCAATTAAAAAAGGCGGAATATGGATTGCCGGATTGTTTATGCTGACGATTATTACTGCCGTGAGTTTTCATAGTATTCTGCACCTGCCGCCGGCGATGGGAATGATGACTGGCTTGAGTTACCTGATGATTGCAAGTTTTATAATTGGCAAATATGAAAAACGCCGCAACTCCGATGACGCTAAACATTTTGATGTTTTCAACAAAATTGCCAGAGCCGAATGGGACACTTTGCTATTTTTCTTTGGAGTGATTTTAAGCGTTGGCGGGCTTGGATTTATGGGCTATCTGGCGCTGACCTCCGAGGCGATGTATGTTTCCTTAGGGGCAACTTATGCTAATATTTTGGTCGGCGTGCTTTCGGCGATTGTGGATAATATTCCGGTGATGTTTGCGGTTTTGACGATGAATCCGGATATGTCGCTTGGGCAGTGGCTTTTGGTGACGCTGACAACCGGAGTGGGCGGGAGTTTGCTGTCGGTTGGTTCTGCCGCTGGAGTGGCGCTGATGGGGCAATCTAAGGGTTTATATACTTTTACTTCACACCTGAAATGGATGCCGGTTATCGCCTTGGGCTACGCGGCGAGCATTTTTGCGCATTTGCTTATTAACGCTGATTTGTTTGATATTGCCATTGGATAACACAATTTTACTCATAGATATTGGCAATAGCGCCGTCAAATGGCAGTTTGAGGGGCAATTCTATTCCTGTCTGCTGGCGGATTTTCGGCTGGATAAATTGCCTAAAGCTGATAGAATTTTTGCTACTTGTGTGGGCGATAAATCCTTGCTAAACGGCTTGGAGGTTGAGTTTGTGAAGTCGCCGGCTGAGTTTGGCGATTTTAAATCTAATTATCAAAATCCAACTGATTTAGGCTCTGACCGATTTTTGGCAATGCTGGCTGCAATTTCACTTTTCCCTGAGCAAAATTTACTAATAATTGATGCCGGAAGTGCGCTGACTTTTGATGTAATTGCCGCTGACGGCTTGCATCAGGGAGGTTTGATTACGGCTGGACTTGGCAGACTTCGGAGTAGTTTTGAGCAATTTAAGACTAATTCCAAACAGTTGAAAATCGCAAAACTCGCCAGTAATACTGAGCAGGCTTGGGATTTTGGAACTGGGCAAATGTTTGTTGATAGCATTAATGCGCAAATCGGGCGGAGTCAGGCGGAATTTGACGATTTGCGGATTCTGCTGACCGGATTTGATGGCAAAATTCTGTCCTCAAAACTCAATTATTCCACCACTTTGGAGCAAAATTTAGTGCTAAAAGGCTTGGCAGTTTATGTCCAAAACAGGCAAGGCAAAAGCGTTAATGGCAAGGTATAATGCAAATTTTTCTACTTCACAAATTATAATGCAAGAAAAACGAGTTTTATCAGGTATGAGACCCACCGGAGGGCTGCATTTGGGGCATTATCACGGCGTTTTGAAGAATTGGCAAAACCTGCAAAATCAGTATGATTCTTACTTTTTGTATTTCCAAAAAACGCTATCAAAACCTTACGCAAAGGACAAAATTGACTTGGAAAATAATGTAATGGAAATGGTAATAGATTGGCTGGCGGCTGGCATAAACCCTAACACAGCAACGATTTTTGTGCAATCCAAAGTCCCAGAACACGCCGAATTGCACTTGCTGCTTTCAATGTCTACCCCACTTTCTTGGCTGGAGCGCGTGCCTTCCTATAAGGATCAGCAGCTGCGGCTCAAAACTAAAGACTTGGCAACTTATGGATTTTTGGGCTATCCGCTGCTGCAAAGTGCCGATATTTTGATTTACAAGGCAGGTTTAGTGCCGGTCGGCGAGGACCAAGTGGCGCATGTGGAATTTGCCCGAGAAGTGGCTCGGCGCTTCAATTTTGTGTATGGGCGGGACGCGGATTTTGAGCAAAAGGCTGAGGCGGCGATTGGAAAAATGGGCAAAAAGCAAGCAAAATCCTATCAGTCATTCCGCAAAATTTACCAAGAAACCGGCGATTCTGAGGCTTTGGTAAAGGCTCAAGCGTTACTCCAAGAGCAGCAAAATATTACTCTTGGCGACCGTGAGCGGCTGGCTGGATATATTGAGGGAATGGGCAAAATTATCCTGCCGGAGCCGGATTCTCTGCTGACTGAGGCTGCAAAAATGCCCGGACTTGATGGGCAAAAAATGAGCAAATCCTACGGCAACACTATTTCCCTGCGTGACAGTAATGAAGAGATTGAAAGCAAAATCAAGCGAATGCCAACCGACCCCGCCAGAGTGAAAATCACTGATGCCGGCGACCCTGAAAAATGCCCAGTCTGGCGGCTGCATCAAATTTACTCAAATGAGACAACTTGCGATTGGGTCAAAAACGGCTGCAGCAAAGCAAAAATCGGCTGTATTGAATGCAAGCAACCGGTGATTGAGGCAGTCCAAACCGAGCTAATTCCAATGCAAGAACGCATCAAAAAATACCAAGCCGACCCAGATTTAATCAAACAAATTATTTTTGAAGGCAGCGAAAAAGCCCGAAATATCGCCCGTGAAACTATGGCTGAAGTCCGCGAGGCGATGGGGATTGTTTATTGATTTAGTTATGTTAAAATAATATTTTTTTAATAGCCGGAGAGCGAAATGCAGAATTTACAAGAAGGTTCAAATGGACTGGAGTAATTATATTACTTCTCAAAATATACAAACGGCCACTTTAATAGTGGCTGTTTTCATTGCATTTCTTTCAATTAAAAAACAGAGAGATACCGCCAAAAAAGATAAAACCATATCTTTATTGATGAAGGATTTAGAGGATGAGTTTTTGCAAGATGGTATGAAAATTTTAAATGCCTGAAAGATTACAAAAACTGATTGCCACGGCAGGCTATGGCTCAAGGCGATGGGCGGAGCGGCTGATTGAGCAGGGGCGGGTGGAATGTAATAATAAAACTGCGAAAATTGGCGATAAGGCAAATCTGACTGATAAGGTCAAAATTGATGGGCGGGCGCTGGATTTGGGGCGTTATAATGAGGATGAAACCAGAGTTATTATTCTTAACAAACAAGCCGGCGTGATTTGCTCAAACAAGGACGATGAGGGGCGCAAAAGTGTTTATGATTTGCTGCCAAAACAGTCGCGCTGGGTGATGGTCGGGCGCTTGGATTTGAATACTTCGGGCTTGCTACTTTTCACTAATAACGGCGATTTAGCCCATAAACTTATGCATCCGTCAGCGGAAATTGAGAGAGAATATTCGGTGCGAGTGTTTGGAAAAGTTGGGCTTGAGGACTTGCAAAAACTCACCTCCGGAATTGAATTAGAAGACGGCTTTGCTAAGTTTTCCAAAGTCACTTTAGGCGGCGGCACGGGGGCAAATCGCTGGTATAAAGTAGTGTTAAAAGAAGGCAAAAAACGCGAGGTCAGGCGTTTGTGGGAGGCATTAGGCTTTAAAGTTTCACGCTTAATCCGCGTGCGTTTTGGCGAAATCCGCCTGCCGGACAGCCTGAGAGCCAATCAAACCGTAAGCCTCAAACCCGGACAAGTCAAATTATTATTAGCCGCCGGTTTAAAATCCTGAACAGAAATCATTGCTAATTAAATAAAGTCTCAAAGTATAATTACAGATTTATTTGCATAAAAACGCGATGTCTGATTATAAATCTACCCTAAATTTGCCTACAACACAATTTGCTATGAAAGCCAACCTTGCTAATCGGGAGGGTGGATTTTTGCAAAAGTGGCAGAATGACAAGCTCTACGCCCGCATTCGTAAGCAAAATCAGGGCAAGCCGAAATTCATTTTGCACGATGGGCCGCCGTATGCAAATGGCGATATTCATATTGGGCATGCGGTAAATAAGGTTTTGAAGGATATTATCGTTAAGGCAAAAACTCTCAGCGGTTTTGATGCGCCGTTAGTGCCGGGCTGGGATTGTCACGGTTTGCCGATTGAGCTAAATGTTGAGAAGAAAAAGGGCAAAGTTGGGGCAAAACTTGACGCTAAAAGCTTCAGAGCTGAATGCCGAAAATATGCTCAAACTCAAGTGGATAAACAAAAACAAGACTTCCAGCGCTTGGGAATTTTAGCCGATTGGGACAATCCTTATTTAACCAAAGATTTCAAATATGAGGCTGATATTGTCCGTGCGCTGGGCAAAATTGTGGCAAATGGGCATATCGCAAAAGGCTACAAACCGGTGCATTGGTGCTGTGAATGTGGCTCGGCGCTGGCGGAGGCTGAGGTGGAATATCAGGACAAAACCTCGCCGGCGATTTATGTTAAATTTGCTTTGGAGAGTTCTGATTTTGGCTTGGAAAAGCCCGCCCATATAGTGATTTGGACGACCACTCCATGGACTCTGCCGGCGAATGAGGCAGTGGCTGTGCATCCGGATTTTGAATATTCAATGCTTGAAAATGGTAATGAATATTTGCTGGTTGCCGAGAAATTAGTTAATGATTTCCGTCAGCAAATCGGCAAAATTGGCAAATCTGTTAAAACTCTCAAAGGCACAGAATTAGAGGGTTTGAGAGCAAAACATCCATTTTATGATAAGCAAGTTCCAATTATTTTGGGCGAACATATTACCGTTGATGCCGGCACCGGATGCGTGCATACCGCCCCGGCGCACGGGCAAGAGGATTTTGCGGTGGGGCTGAAATATAATCTGCCGGTTGAATGCCCGGTTGATGGGCGTGGCGTGTTTTTTGCTGATACTCCCTTGCTCGGCGGGCAGTTTATTTTCAAGGCAAATGCGACAATTTTGGAGATTTTAAAGGGCGAAAACACTTTGCTAAATCACCAAGATTTGCAGCATTCTTACCCTCATTGCTGGCGGCATAAAACTCCGGTGATTTTCCGGGCAACGCCGCAATGGTTTATTTCTATGCAGCAAAATGGCTTGCGAAATAGCGTTAATGCGC
>JAAOIF010000063.1 GCA_015163925.1 Candidatus Thioglobus sp. | reverse complement strand
TGCTTGTTTGGTGTTTGAAACCTTTAAGCCTTAAAATTTAATAATTATCTTGTCATCCTGAACAAAACCTGTCACCCTGAACTTGATTCAGGGTTTCATCCCCTTTACTGTCACCCTGAACTTGATTCAGGGTCTCATCTGGCAAGCAGTCCGCTTTTTACAAAAACAGATTCTGAATCAAGTTCAGAATGACAGTGGGTGAGCAGTTCAGAATGACAGTTTTTTGGTTCAGAATCACAGCGCAGAAACAGCCCAAATAAAAACATAAAACCTATTGACAGAACTCCGCTTGGCACAGTATAATTTCCGCTTTATTGTCCTTGAAAAGTTTCAGGGCGATTTTTATTTTATTTTTGTTAAATTAAGAGTTTGGAGAATTTGCAGATGTCAACAGTTAATCAATTAGTGCGGAATCCGCGCAAGAAAAAGGTGATGAAAAGCGGTGTGCCGGCGCTTGACAGCTGCCCGCAGAAGCGTGGAGTTTGCACTCGTGTTTATACTACTACTCCGAAAAAACCGAATTCTGCGCTGCGAAAAGTTGCCAGAGTGCGCTTGACGAATGCCGCTGAGGTGACTACTTATATCGGCGGCGAGGGGCATAATTTGCAAGAACATTCGGTGATTTTGATTCGCGGCGGTCGGGTGAAAGACTTGCCCGGCGTGCGTTATCACACTGTGCGTGGGGCTTTGGATACTACTGGCGTTGATGGCAGAATGCAGGGGCGGTCAAAGTATGGAGTTAAAAAACCTAAAAAATAAGCAGGCTTAGTTTTTACTTCTGCGTTATTTTCAAAACTAAAACAGCAATATTCATTAAAAATAAACCAAAATAAACCAAAGAGAAAATTATGAGAAGAAGATCCGCACCGAAAAGAACAATCCTACCAGACCCGAAATTTGGCGATTTAGTATTGGCAAAATTTGTCAATATTTTAATGCTGGATGGCAAGAAATCAGTGGCTGAAAAAATTGTGTATGATGCGCTGGATACCATTGAGGCTAAAGGGAATGCCGAGCCGATTGATACTTTCAAACAGGCACTTGACAATATCGGTCCGCAGGTTGAGATTAAGTCTCGGCGGGTCGGCGGTTCAACTTATCAAATCCCCGTGGAAGTGCGCTCCGAGCGCAAAATAGCACTGGCGATGCGTTGGATTATTGAGGCTTCTCGCAAGCGTGGCGAAAAAGGTATGAAACTCAGGCTTGCTGGCGAAGTGTTAGATGCCGTGCAAAGCCGTGGCCAGCTCAATTCGGGTGAATGGCAATCAAAATTCTCAAGCATTTTTAGAGACTGATGCCCCTAATCCGCAAGAGGCGTATGCGATTTCTAAGTTTGAGGCCGAGTGCGGATTATTAGAATTAGCCAAAAAAACGGATTTGGAAGTAGTAATTATTCGCCCGCCGCTGATTTATGGGGCAAATGCAGCTGGGAATTTTGGCAGATTAATTGCTTGGGCAAGTGCTAAAAACCCTTTGCCACTGCCACTTGACTCGGTAAATAATCAGCGCAGTTTGTTAGCAATGGATAATTTGCTGGATTTTATCATCCTTTGCACGACTGCTAAAAAAGCGGCAAATGAGGTATTTTTGCTGGCTGATGATGAGGATTTATCCACCACAGAATTATTACAAAAAATCGCCAAAGCCTTCGGCAAAAAACCATTACTACTGCCAATTCCTGCGGGTTTTATGATTTTTATATTAGGATTATTTGGCAAAAAAGCAGATGCAATTCGCCTATTTTCATCATTACAAATTGATAATTCTAAAGCCAAAAATTTGCTCGGCTGGCAGCCGCTAACCGCCGCAGATAAGCAATTAGCAAAAATAGTGACTAAAATAAGATAATATTGTAAAATGCACAAATTAAATTAAGATTTAAGGCTATGAAAAAAATTATATTATTAATGTTTTTGGTGTTTTCAACGCCGAATTATGCCGCTACAAATGCTAATACGGATTTGATTTTGCAAGAAATTAGTGAATTAAGATTTGATATGAATAAGCGTTTTGAGCAAGTGGATAGGCGTTTTGAGCAAGTGGATAAACGCTTTGAGCAGGTTGAAAAAAGATTAGACTTTTTGCAGCAACTTTTTTATATAGTGATGATGCTAATATTTGCTTCACCGTTTTTGGCGTTTTATTTGAAAGAAAAAACACAGGGCAGAATGCAGGCGCTGATTTTTGCTTTAAAAGAGGCTTCACAAAAGGATGAAAATCTTTCTAAAGCATTGAAAATTGCTGGCTTAAATTAAGCATATTTTTTAAAATTTGGGCAAAATGAAGCGGTTGTTTGATTTATTTTTGAGTGTTATTTTGCTGATTTTATTATTAGCACCGATTTTAGTAATTGGGTTTTTGGTAAAAATAACGGCTAAGGGAAAAGTGTTGTATTGGTCGGAGAGGGTGGGAGTTTTGGGGAATTTTCAGATGCCAAAATTTTGCACAATGAAGGCTGAAACTCCGCAACTTGCCACGCATTTATTGAAAAATCCGGATGAATATTTAACTGTAATTGGCAAGTTTTTGCGTAGCACAAGTTTGGATGAATTGCCGCAAATTTGGAGTGTTTTGGTTGGAAAAATGAGTTTTGTAGGGCCACGACCAGCGCTTTTTAATCAAGATGATTTAATCAAATTACGCATTGAAAAAGGCGTGGATAAATTATTGCCCGGGATTACCGGCTGGGCACAGGTGAATGGCAGGGACGAGTTGTCAATTGCAGATAAAGTGGCTTTGGAAGTGGAATATTTACAGCAAAAATCGTTTTGGTTTGATGTGAAAATTCTCTGGCTGACTCTGCTAAAAGTTTTGCAAAAAGATGGCGTATCGCATTGATTATTAATAATAAATCGCTTGTTAAATTAAATTGAATTAAAGGAATAGTAGAAAATGAGAAAGAGAAATTTTTTTGGTTTTTTATTGTTAATATTTTCACAAAATATTTTGGCAATAACCGAGCAAGAATTCATCAAAACGGTGCTGAGTCAAGATACGCATTTTGAAAAAGACCAGATTTATGTCAATATTAAGCAGTTAGAATTAGATGCCAGCCGAGACAGTTATGCCGGCTGGAATCCAGTTTTGGCAGCGGCAATCAGTAATAGTCATTACGATTTGGACCGAGAAAGTAATTCTAACAGGCTTTATGTAAAAAAAAATATGAGGAATAGCCAAGCGGTTAAATTAGCAGTGGTCAAAAGGTTTTTAACCAATCCGTCAACTTTAGCTATCAGCGCCGGTCGCTCAATGCCCGATGAGCATATTGAGCGTTACAAACAAACCGAATTTAATGACGCTTACAGCCTTTCTGAATTTAATAATAGCTACTTAATTTATTATAAATATCCGCTGTTAAAGCATGATTCTAAGCCGGCTAAAGCATTCAAAACTTATAAGCGTAATATTTTGGATTTGGAGCGTGAAGAATTAGATTTTTATGATGCCCAAGAGAGTTTTTTGGTGGATAGATTGGAGCAATATTTTCTGTGGAATTTGTATTATCAGCGCAATGATATTTATCAAAAATATGTAAAAGAGCTGACTGCTGTAAAAACTGTTAAAGAGGAAGATAAAAAATCGCTGAAAACCGCTATTTTACTGGCTGAACAAGATATTTTAAAAAATAATAGTCTGTTGCAAGCCCAGCAAAAAATGCTATCAGTTTTGCTAAATGATTCTAATTTGACGCAGCAAATTCCGCAGATAAATCGTCATAAAAATCCCGATATTGTAAAGCAAAATCTGAGTAAATATTTGCCGAAAAATGTTCGTATTTTGCGTAAATATTTGATTGATAAAAAGCTCAAAACTCTTGATTTGGAATTCCTTAAAAATCAAAGTTTGGTCAAATTAGATTTCAACATTGGAGTGGCGCAAAATATTAATATTGGCAATACTTTGACCATAGAATACAAAAATGATAGCGTTAATTATTTCACCGGATTGACTTTCAGTATGCCGATTGGAGGCAATGTTAATAATAAAAAAGGCCTCAAAGTGGCAAGGTTAGATTTGCAAAAATTAGGCATAGATTATAACAATAAGCTCAGAAATATTCGCTCAAATGTGGAGGCGTTAAGCACGGCGATGGAGCTGGATAAAAAGACTTTATCAAGCTATGGAGGGGCGATTGAGAGCTTGACTGATGATGTGGAATTAATGTCGGATGACTATTTTGATGAATTAGCTAATATCAAAGATTTGATTGGAATTTATGAGGATAAACGCAATACGGAGCTGGCTTACGCCGATTCTGTTATCGGTTATCAGCAAAATATTTTAAAATATAATGACGAATTAGATAGAGTTTTGCCGATTAATTAATGAAAATTATGCTACAAAAATTACTTAATATTTCCAGAGTCAATAAGCAATTAATTATGATTTTGCTTGATTCATTTATGCTGATAAGTATATTGCTGGCGGCGTTTTCTGTGCGTTTGGGCTATTGGTATTTTCCTCAAAGTGATTTAATTTGGACTATATTTGGCGCTCCGATAATTGCTGTGGTGATTTTTATTCGCTTCGGTTTGTATCATTTGGTAATTCGTTATATTGGCTTTAAAGCCTTATGGAGCGTGGTTCAGGCGGTGTCTCTGTATAGTTTAATTTGGGGCATAATTGGTTTTATGGCGGCGGTGGACGGCATTCCGCGCTCGGTGATTTTGATAAATTGGCTGCTGGCGATTGTGGCAATTAGTGGCTCGCGGATGGCTGCTTCATGGCTTCTGGCGGGGCGTGCGGGCAAATTTTCCAAGCAAAAACGGGTGGCAATTTATGGTGCAGGTGAGGCTGGACGGCAGCTGTTAGTGGCTTTGCAGCAGTCTTACGAATATCAGCCATTGTTTTTTATAGATGACAGCACGGCTTTGCACAAGCAAATTATCAATGGGGTCAAGGTTCAGTCGCCAAAATCAATTGAGAATTTAATCCAAAAACAGCAAATTAGTGAAATATTATTAGCGATGCCTTCGGTGTCGCATGGGCGTTTGCGAGAGGTTTTAGATTTTTTAGCGCCGCTGCCGGTGGTGGTCCGCTCGCTGCCGGGGGTCTCGGAATTGGCACAAGGCAAAGTCAATATTGCCGATATAAAATCACTCAGCGTGGAGGATTTGTTGGGGCGTGACACGGTGGTTGCCGACTCTCAGCTGCTGGGTCAAAATATCAGCGGACAAGTGGTTTTGGTCACCGGCGCTGGCGGCTCAATTGGCTCAGAACTCTGCCGGCAAATTGTTAGTCTGCAGCCTAAAGCCTTGATTTTATATGAGATGAGCGAGTTAGCACTTTACAATATCAGCCAAGAATTATCCGCCAAAACCGAAATTTTTGCACTACTTGGAAGTGTTAATAATAAGTCTCGTTTGCTGCAAATCTGCCGCCATTTCTGCGTGCAAACCATCTATCACGCCGCCGCTTACAAGCATGTGCCGCTGGTGGAATTTAATAATACTGAGGGAGTTAATAACAATGTTTTTGGCACTCTAAACTGCGCTGCTGCGGCGATTGAGGCTAAGGTTGAAACTTTTGTGCTAATCTCAACTGACAAAGCCGTGCGCCCGACTAACACGATGGGAGCAAGCAAACGCTGTGCTGAATTAGTTTTGCAAGCCCTTTCTGCCACTCAGAAAGTAACAAAATTTAGCATGGTGAGATTTGGAAATGTGCTTGGTTCCAGCGGCTCGGTGATTCCATTATTCACCCAGCAAATCAACGCCGGCGGGCCAATTACCGTTACTGATAAAAATATTACTCGTTATTTTATGACCATTCCGGAGGCTGTGGAATTGGTGATTCAAGCCGGAGCGATGGGAAATAAGGGCGATGTTTTCGTGTTGGATATGGGCGAGCCGGTGCGGATTGCCGATTTAGCCAAACAAATGATTCATCTGAGCGGGCTGGAAATTAAGGATTCGTCCAATCCCAACGGCGATATTGAGATTGAATTTACTGGTTTGCGGCCGGGCGAGAAGCTGTTTGAGGAATTGTTAATTAGCGATAATACTTTTAAAACCGAGCATCCGATGATTTTGCGGGCTGAGGAAGAAATGCTTGATTGGGCGGATTTGGAGCAAATTCTTGTGCAGTTGAAAACGCAAATTGACGCTAATAATCCGCAGGCGCTGAGGGATTTATTGCTGAAAACTATTACTAATTTCAAGCCCCAATGCGCGGTTGCAGATTTACTCAACAGTAACTGATTTCGCCAAATTCCGCGGCTGGTCAGCGTCACAGCCCTTCACCAGAGCCACATGATAGCTGAGTAATTGCAGCGGAATGGTGAAAATAATCGGCGCTGTAATCCGTCCTAAATTAGTAGTAGTCGGCACGATTGTCATATTTTTCATCGGCAAAACCTGCGCCATTTCGTCCTCAAATACAATCATTTGCGAGCCTCTGGATTTGACCTCTTGCAAATTTGATTTCAATTTATCCAGCAATTCATCATTCGGGGCGACCGCAATTACCGGCGTGTTTTCGTCAATCAGGGCAATCGGTCCGTGTTTCAGCTCGCCAGCCGGATAAGCCTCGGCGTGGATGTAGCTGATTTCCTTGAGTTTCAGCGCCCCCTCCATCGCAATCGCATGCATCGTGCCGCGCCCTAAAAACAACGCATTAGACTGTTGGTTTCACTGGCGCGAATGTATAAAATCAGGCTGTGGT
>JAAOIF010000062.1 GCA_015163925.1 Candidatus Thioglobus sp. | reverse complement strand
AAGCAATGCTTTGCAACTGGATGGTTTCATTAGGCGTTATCGGCGCGATGATGTCAAAAGATGTAATCGGCAAAGTAATTGCAATGTGGATGCCGATTATGTTATTTTTCTATATGGAAACACATCGCCGGCTTTTATGTAATTTTTAATCTTCTCAACAGCGGCTAAAAACTCAGATTCTGGCTCAGAGTCAAGCTTTCCGCCAAAATCAGCAGCCGGCATATTTGGCAAATTTTCAATATCAGCAAGGGGGGGGCATCGGATTATTGAAATCGGCTGCACGGAAATTATTGACCGCCAGATTACTGAAAATAACGAATATCAGCAATATATTTCGCCTGAGAGAAATGTTGGAGAATCGGTTAAAATTCACGGAATTACTGATAAATTTTTAGTCGGCAAGCCTAAGTTTGAAGAGATTGCTGCTGAGTTTTTGGAGTATATTGAGGGGGCAACTTTGGTAATTCACAATGCTCCATTTGACTTAGGATTTTTGAATAATGAGCTGAAAATAATTGGTCTGAAGCAGCGGATTGAGGATAATTGTGAAATTATCGATTCGCTTGAATTATCCAAACAGCAGCGCCCCGGAATGATGCATAATTTGGATGCTTTGTGCCGGCGGTTTGAGATTGATTCCAGCGCCAGAACTGTGCATGGGGCATTATTAGATGCCCAAATCCTCGCTCAAGTATATTTGGCGATGACCGGCGGGCAGTCGGTTTTATTCAATGAAAATAACGATAAAACCCAGCAAGAGAGCCAAAATTCAGCCATTCAAGTGGATAGCAATCGCGCTGAAATTAAAATCGTTTTGGCGGATTCAGCAGAGCTAAAATTGCATAATAATTACTTTGAAAAACAATAATTTATCGGCTTCGTGCTTGTATAATTGTTGTTTTTTTCGGAGTATAGCGCAGCTTGGTAGCGTACCTGGTTTGGGACCAGGTGGTCGTGGGTTCAAATCCCTCTACTCCGACCAAAATACTATTTTTAGCTATAAGCGCCCATAGCTCAGCTGGATAGAGCAACGGCCTTCTAAGCCGTAGGTCACGCGTTCGAATCGTGTTGGGCGTGCCATTAGCAATTTCAAGTTTCTGGCGGGAATAGCTCAGTTGGTAGAGCCCCGGATTGTGATTCCGGTTGTCGCGGGTTCAAACCCCGTTTCTCGCCCCATTTTATTTTTAAAGGCACAATTATGAAAAGAATATTTTTGTTTTTAATGACTAATATTGCCATTATTTTGCTACTTAGCATTACCCTCAGATTGCTTGGTGTGGAGGGGATTTTGGCTGAAAATGGCTCAGATTTAAACCTTAACGCCTTGCTGATTTTCTCGGCTGTGTTTGGTTTCGGCGGGGCGTTTATTTCTCTGGCGATTTCCAAGTGGATGGCAAAACGCATGACCGGTGCTAAAATCATTCAAAATCCACAAAGCAATATGGAAAAATGGCTAATTGAAACTGTTGAAAAGCAAGCCAAAATCGTTGGAATTCGCATGCCAGAAGTGGCAATTTTTCCAGCAAATGCGATGAATGCTTTTGCCACTGGAGCCAGTAAAAACAAGGCTTTGGTCGCAGTTTCGCAAGGGCTATTGGACAATATGAGCCAAGGCGAAATTGAGGCGGTGGTAGGCCACGAAATGAGCCATGTGGCAAATGGCGATATGGTTACTCTGACGCTGATTCAAGGCGTTGTTAATACTTTTGTGATTTTCTTCTCACGGGTAATTGGGCATTTTGTCGATAGAGTTATCCTCAAAAACCAGCGCGGGCACGGCATCGGCTATTTTATTACTACTATTTTTGCGCAAATTGTTTTGTCAATTTTGGCTTCAACTATTGTGATGTATGTTTCCAGAAAACGCGAATTTGTGGCTGACACTGGCGGCGCGGATTTGGCTGGGCATCAAAATATGATTGGCGCTTTGAAGCGTTTAGGGCAAGCCGCACCGGACGCTTTGCCGGAGCAAATGGCAGCTTTTGGAATTAATGATAAAAAAGGTTTTGCCTCTTGGTTTTCGTCTCATCCGCCGCTTGAGGACAGGATTTCGGCGTTAGAAAATCGGGCAATAAATCAAAATCGCTAAGTGTCAATTAGCATAAAATCCGCCGCTGAAATTCAAAAAATGCGCACTGCCGGACGCTTGGCAGCTGATGTTTTGGATATGATTACGCCTTTCGTCAAGGCTGGAATTAGCACCGGCGAGCTGAATGAAATTTGCCATAATTATATTGTTAAGCAAGGCTGCATTCCGGCACCGCTGAATTATTTGGGCTTTCCAAAATCCATTTGCACCAGTGTAAATAATGTGGTTTGCCACGGAATTCCGGGCGAAAAAATCCTCAAAAAAGGCGATATTATCAATATTGATGTGACTATTATCAAAGACAAATTTCACGGCGACACCTCCAAAATGTTCATCATCGGCAAGGCGAGTGTGAAGGCGAAAAGGATTTGCCGCATCGCCCAAGAATGCTTATATATCGGCATTAAAAAGGTAAAACCGGGCATTCTCTTAGGCGAAATCGGCAAGGCAATCGGCGCTCATGCTGATAAAAATCACTGCTCAATTGTGCATGAATATTGCGGCCACGGCATCGGCACAGAATTTCACGCCGAGCCACAAGTGGTGCATTATGACGATGGCAAAATCGCCGAAAGCCCAGTGTTAGAAGCCGGAATGACATTTACAATTGAGCCGATGGTAAATCTCGGCGGCTTTGAGGTCGCCACTTCAAAAATAGACGGCTGGACCGTTACCACCAAAGACCGCAGCCTGTCTGCCCAGTGGGAGCATACGATTTTGGTCACAAAAAACGGCTGCGAAATCTTAACCCTCAGAGATGAAGAGTCGGTGTAAAAATCTGCTTGTTAATATGCTAAAATAGACTTTTTGCTTGCCAATTTCACCTTGAAAAGACTACGAAATTACTTCATCTCCGGGCTATTATTTTGGATTCCATTAGGACTTAGCGTCTTAGTGATTAAATTTTTTGTAAACCTGCTTGACAGCATAATTCCGAGCCAATATCAAAGCAAAATTTTGCTCGGCTTAGACATAGATTTGCCCGGTACTGGTATGGTTTTGGTGATAATTATCACTTTAATTACCGGCGTTTTAGTAAGCAATTTTATTGGGCAAAAACTGCTCAGATTGTGGGAGAAAACTCTGAATAAAATCCCCGGTTTTCGCAATATTTATTCTTCCATCAAGCAGCTTTCATCAACCCTTTTAAATTCATCAAATGACAGTTTCAAAAAAGCAGTATTGGTGGAATATCCGCGTTCAGGAATGTGGACTATTGCCTTTCAAACCGGCAATTATCACGGTGAAGTGGAGGAAATTATCGGCGAAGAAATTATCAATATTTATGTGCCGACCACGCCAAATCCGACCTCTGGATTTTTTATTATGATGCCCAAAAAAGATGTAATTGAGCTGGAAATGAGCGTGGATTCGGCGTTTAAATTAATTATCTCTACCGGCGTAGTTGCGCCAGATTAGCCAAAATTACCAACTTCAAGGATTAAAAATGAGAACATATTGTGGAAAATTAAGCACAAAAAACATCAGCGAAACGGTTGAAATCTGCGGCTGGGTCAATCGCCGGCGCGACCACGGCGGAGTGATTTTTTTAGACATTCGCGACCGCCACGGCATCGCCCAAGTGGTAATAAATCCGGATAATTCTGATTTTTCTTTGGCAGAATCCATTCGTAATGAATTTGTCTTAAAAATCTCCGGCACAGTAATAGCAAGGGCTGCGGAGCTGATTAACCCAAAACTCAGCAGCGGCGAGATTGAAATCCTTGCCAAAAAAATTGAAATTCTTAACACTTCAAAACCAGTGCCTTTTCAGATTGATGCGGCTGATACTTCTGAAGAAGTTCGGCTCAAATATCGCTTCTTGGATTTGCGAAATTCCGCTATGCAGAAGCGTTTGCGGCTGCGTTCAGAGATTACTAATTATATGCGTAATTTTATGAAAAAGCACGATTTTTTGGACATTGAAACTCCATTTTTAACCAAGGCAACTCCCGAGGGCGCACGCGATTATTTAGTGCCTTCGCGCACGCATCCGGGCGAATTTTTTGCCCTGCCGCAGTCTCCGCAACTCTTCAAACAGTTGCTGATGATGTCGGGTTTTGAGCGTTACTATCAAATCGTCAAATGCTTTAGGGACGAGGATTTGCGCGCCGACCGCCAGCCGGAATTTACTCAGTTGGATGTGGAAACTTCGTTTATGAATGAAGCCGAAATTATGCAAATTATGGAGCAAATGGTAAGCGGACTTTTCAAATACAATTAGCGTTAATTTGGGCAAAAAATTTCCCAGAATTACTTATGCAGAATCTATGGAAAAATACGGTTTGGACCGCCCAGATATGCGAATTCCATTAGAGCTTATCAGCATTGATGAGTTGCTGGAAAATATTGAATTTAAGGTTTTTGCCGAGCCTGCTAAAAATCCAAAATCCCGTGTGGCAGCAATGAAAATCCCCGGCGGGGCAAGCATTTCCCGCAAGCAAATTGACAATTACACCAAGTTTGTCAGCATTTATGGCGGCAAAGGTTTGGCGTATATTAAGATGAATGAGGACGGCGCGGCATCGCCGATTTTGAAATTTTTGGGCGAGGAAGTGACCAAAAATATCATCAAAAAAGTAGGGGCAAAAACTGGCGATATTATCTTTTTTGGTGCTGATAAAATCAAAATTGTGAATGAATCTTTAGGCAATTTACGCGAAAAAATCGCCCAAGATTTAGACCTATTTGAGCAAAAATTCGCAGCAATTTGGGTAACCGATTTTCCTATGTTTGAGCTGGCTGATGACGGCAAATTAAACGCCATTCACCACCCTTTTACCGCTCCAAATGTTGATGGCAAAACCTTAGAGAAAACCGCTGAAACCGCACTCTCACGGGCTTATGACTTAGTAATAAATGGAGTAGAAGTCGGCGGCGGCTCAATCAGAATCCACCAAGTAGAAATGCAGCAAACCGTGCTAAAACTCTTAGGAATTAGCGAGCAAGAATCCCAAGACAAATTCGGCTTTTTACTCAACGCCTTACAATACGGCTGCCCCCCTCACGGCGGCATAGCATTCGGCCTCGACCGCTTAGTAATGCTGATGAGCGGAGTTAATTCCATCCGCGAAGTCATCGCCTTTCCCAAAACCCAAACCGCCGCCTGTCTGCTGACCGATGGTAAATGATTCAATTCCGCCCGGATGAACCGCCGTTACCAGAAAGTAAATTTTGGCAGAACCGTTTAAAACTAATGGAAATGAAGTCTCATTGATACTTGTAGCAGCTGGCAGCGGACGCAATTCGGACAATGTGGCAGCATTTCTATTAACAAATCCGGATAAATTCGCCGTGGTTTGGTAAAGTTTATATCTAATTGCATTGTCAACCGCCTCCCAATATACGATTACCTGATTCGGCGCTCCCAAGGAAACGGCTTTAATTATTGCTGGGGCTGCAACCGCTGAGGTAAATCCGGTAACGGTAAAGTTTTGAGTTCCAGTAATATTTGCATCAGCAGCAGCGCTGGCGACTAAAATTACCTCGCCGGGAACTATGCCGTGAATCATATTAGAAGTATCAATGCTGGCAATATCAACGCCGCCGCCTTGAATTGACCAAATAATATTTTGATTTGTGGCAAAAGTCGGAAAAATATTAGCCGTCAAAGCCAGCATATTTCCTTCTAAAACCGCACTATGACTGGTAATATTAATTTCTGTAATCGTTGCCTCAGTTATATCAAAAGTTTGCCGAGCAGAAATATTTTCGCCGCCTTGGGCAGTGGCAATTATGGTAATTTGCCCTACGCCCAGACCATTAATAATATTGCCCTGAATGCTGGCGAAGGCGTTATTGCCATTTTCAATTGACCAAATAATATTTTGATTGCTGGCGGTATTTGGAGTAATTTCAGCATTCAAATTTACACTTTCCCCATGCTTTATTGAATTTTGGCTGGTGATGGAAATTGCTGTTACTGGAATTGGCAAAACCGTAAAAGTTTGGATTTCAGTAATTCCGCTGTTGTCATCGGCTGTGGCAGTTATGACGACTTCGCCGGGTAAAATTCCAGTTAAAACATAGCCGCTGGCGGCATCTCCACTGATTGTAGCAAAGGTATTGCCGCTGGAAATTGCCCAAGAAACAGTTTTCAGGCTGGCGTTATTTGGAATCACTTCTGCTGCTAAATTTACATCTATGCCGACCATTGCCGAATCAGCATTTGTTATATTAATATTGGTGACTGGAACACTAATAATTATTTTTGCAATAATGCTGAAAACTCGCTCGGCGGTAATATTTTCGCCGCCGTCAGCACTGGCGACAACCGTAACGCTTCCGGGGGCAACGCCGGTGAGGACATAGCCTTGCGTAGAATTTCCGCTGATACTGGCAAAATTATCACCATTTTGAATTGACCAAGTAACATTTTGATTGCTGGCATTGGCTGGCGAAACTGTGGCAGTTAAAGTAACTGCTGACTCAACTTGCAAGGGGTTGGGGCTGCTGGTAATTGTAATTGAAGTTGCGGCAATCGGCTTAACTGTAATGATTTGGGTTTGGGTAATTCCGCTGCCGTCAGCCGCTGTGGCGCTGATTCTGACTGTTCCGCCGCCGGAAATGGCAGTTAAAACATTTCCATTAATAGTTGCCTCGGCCCC
>JAAOIF010000061.1 GCA_015163925.1 Candidatus Thioglobus sp. | reverse complement strand
GCAAATATTGAAGCTTTAAAAATAAAAAAAATCCGCATTTGCAGAGAAAAATTAGTCAAAAATAAACTCAATTTATGGCAAAAAACTTTGATTTTAGCAAGCATAAAACCTGAGCAAAAGTCCCATAAAAAAATCACAAAATGCAGACGAGAAGTGGTTCAGGGCGTGGCTTTGCAGGAAGATTCACTTAGGTATTATCCAAAATCTGCCGCCTTAGCGCCGCTGCTCGGCAGAGTGAATAATCACAAAAAAGGCATATCGGGAATTGAGGGCGAATTTGAGGCAATTCTAAAAGGGCAAAATGGCAATTCTCAGCTGAATTTTAATGCAAATTCGCACGGTTCATATTTCAATCCGGTAAGCAAAAAACCACTCAAACACGGGCAAGATATTGTGCTGACGATTGACGCAAATATTCAATTTTATGCTTATAGCCACCAAGCCATTTACTAAAATAGATTTGTGTGAAACTAACTGCCGAGCCTCCGCCCGAGTAGCGCCAAAACCCATCCGGTAAACCACATTATCCAAGCGGCATTCTAATAATGACAATAAATTATCACCAGTTGAGCCTTTTTTCTGTGATGCTTTTTTATAATATAAGTGAAATTGTTTTTCTAAAATGCCGTAAATTCGTCTTACTTTTTGCTTTTCACGAAGCTGCAAACCGTATTCTGTGCCCTTTTGCCGGCGGGCATTTGCGCCATGCACACCGGGTAATTGCGAAAGTTTGCACTTAGAATCTAATGCCCGAATGCCACTTTTTAGGAATAAATCAGTGCCTTCGCGGCGGGCTAATTTACAAGTAGGACCAATATATCTTGCCATAATTTACACCCTTCTTTTCTTTGATGGACGACAGCCGTTATGCGGAATCGGCGTTACATCTGTGATTGATTGAATTTTCAAGCCCTGTGCGTTCAGGCCACGAATGGCGCTATCTCTGCCGGGGCCGGGGCCTTTGACCCTTACTTCTAAATTTTGCATACCGAATGTTAAGGCTTTTTCGCCACAATTTCCAGCTGCTACCTGAGCGGCAAATGGGGTTGATTTTCTTGAGCCACGAAAGCCAGAACCGCCTGAAGTCGCCCAGCAGATTGCATTTCCGTGGCGGTCGGTAATCATTACAATAGTATTGTTAAAAGTGGCGTGAATGTGGGCAATGCCGTCAGTGATGACTTTTTTTGATTTCTTTTTAACCGCTATTGCCATAATATTTCCTACTTAATTAAACGCCGAGGACCCTTGCGAGTTCTGGCGTTGGTTTTAGTGCGTTGCCCCCGCAGTGGTAAGGATTTCCGATGCCGAATGCCACGGTAACAACCCAAATCTCTGAGGCGTTTAATATCTATGGCAATTTGCCGCCGCAGGTCGCCTTCTATTTCAAATTTCGCCAGCGCCTCGCGGATTAATTCCAACTGATTTTCAGCCAAATCAACCACTTTGGTTGTTGGGTCAATTTTCAACTCAGCGCAAATCGCCCTTGCCCGTGTGCTGCCGATGCCGAAAATTGACTCTAAGCCAATAACAATATGTTTGTGTGTTGGAATATTTATTCCCGCAATTCTAGCCATATTTAAAATTTAATCCTATTTTTTATTGTTTATCAAAAGTAACAAATCATCAAAAAACCAGCAATTATACCTTTAAGCCTTTTAATGTCAAGGCAAATTAAGGTAAATTAAGGCAAATTAACCTTGCCGTTGTTTGTGCCGAGGCTCTTTACAAATCACCCGAACCACCCCGTGGCGCTTGATAATTTTACAATTATTACAAATTTTTTTAACCGATGCTCTGACTTTCATAATATTACCTTTTGTTTTTAAAATTAGTTCAAACCTGCTTTTTTCATCAATGACTCATACTGATTAGACATTAAATGCGACTGCGCCTGAGAGATGAAATCCATTACTACCACTACGATTATCAGCAAACTGGTGCCGCCGAAATAAAATGGAACATTCCAATAGAGGATTAAAAATTCTGGCAATAAGCAAACTGCGGTGATGTAAATTGCCCCCGAGGCGGTCAGGCGTGACATCACTCCGTCAATATAATCTGCCGAATGTTGCCCGGGGCGAATGCCGGGAATGAAGCCGCCGGATTTGCGGAGATTGTCGGCTGTGTCTTTGGAATCAAAGGTTAAGGCAGTGTAGAAAAATGTAAAAAATACAATCGCCAAGCCATAAAATAAAACATACAAAGGCTGCCCGGGGGACAGGGCGCTGACGAATTTATCCATCAAAGTTAAGTCGCCGCCTTGTGAAAACCAGCCGCCTAAAGTTGCTGGAAATAGGATAATTGATGAGGCAAAAATCGGCGGAATCACGCCAGCCATATTGATTTTCAGCGGCAAATATGAGCTTTGCCCGCCGACCATTTTTCGTCCCTGCTGGCGCTTGGCGTAATTTACTGTAATTCGCCGCTGCCCGCGTTCCATAAATACCACAAACGCCGTTACCATTAGGGTCATAGCCAATAAAATTACTACTAAAATAACCGTCAATTCGCCGGTGGAAACTAATGATAAAGTTGAGCCGAGTGCGCTTGGTAAGCCGGAAACGATGCCGGCAAAAATAATCATTGAAATGCCATTGCCGATGCCTTTTTCGGTAATTTGCTCGCCGAGCCACATCAAAAATAGCGTGCCGGTGGTCAGCGTTACTACGGTTACTAAGCTGAAAGTCAAGCCGCCCTGAGTGACCAAAGCCACGCCGCCAGCGCTTTGTGATTGCAGGGCAATGGAAATTCCATACGACTGAAATATTGCTAAAATCACCGTTCCTAATCTGGTGTATTGAGTAATTGTGCGCTTGCCGCTTTCGCCTTCTTTTTTGAGTTGCTCCAATTTCGGCACTACCGCAGTCATCAACTGGATGATAATTGAGGATGAAATATAAGGCATAATTCCGAGAGTGAAAATGGATAATCGCTCCAAAGCGCCGCCGGAGAACATATTAAACATATCCAAAATCGTGCCTTGCTGGTCCTGAACCAATGAAGCTAACGCCTCTGTGGAGATGAATGGAATGGTAATATGAGTGCCAAATCTAAAAACGATTAAAGCGCCAAGCAAAAACAAAATGCGCTTGATTAAATCTTGCGAAAGGCCTAAAGTTGATTGGTTCATAATTGCTAAAATCCTATTTGCTAATTATTCGCTAATTATTCGCTAAGAGTTCCTTTAGCCGCTTCAATCGCCGCTTTAGCGCCTTTGGTTGCTTTGATACCGGTCAATTCCACCGCTCTGGTAATTTTGCCAGAAAGTATCACTTTGACATTTTTGATGTTTTTTGTGACTAAATTATGCAACTTTAAAACTTCAATATTAATTTTAGTTTCTTCCAATTTATCAAGCTCCGACAAGGTAACTTGTGAGGTGATAATGGAAACTTTGGAGGAAAATCCGACTTTCGGCAAACGCCGCTGCAAAGGCATTTGACCGCCTTCAAAACCAATTTTAACGGACCCGCCGGAGCGTGATTTTTGCCCCTTATGCCCCCGCCCACAAGTTTTGCCAAAGCCGCTACCGATACCGCGTCCGACCCGCTTTCTGTCTTGCTTTTCGCCTATTGCTGGTGATAATGTATTTAATTGCATAATTGTCCTCTGGCTATTTTTCCACCCTTAACAGGTAAGAAATTTTGTTAATCATTCCTCTAATTTCTGGCGTATCAATCAGCTTAACAGTATGATTAATTCGCTTCAGACCAAGCCCGGTAACGGTTGCCCGATGGGTCGGCAGGCGATGGTGCAGACTTTTTATTAAAGTTATGCTAATTGTATTTTTTGCTGGAACTGTTTTTTTATCTGCTTTTACTGCTACTTTTGCAACTGTTTTTGCAGGTGTTTTTGCAACTGTTTTCACAGCCACTTTTTTAGCCGCTGGCTTTTTAGCCGCTGCTTTTTTCACCGCCGGCTTTTTAGCTGCTACTTTCACAGCCGCCTTTTTAACATCTTCTTTCTCAGTTGTATTTTTTTCAGCCATTATACTTTCTCAGTAATTTGTTCAACCGTTTTGCCGCGTTTTGCCGCCACAGCAGCCGGAGAAGACATTGAAGTCAGCCCCTCAATCGTAGCCCTGACAACACTAATCGGGTTACGCGTGCCGTTGCATTTTGCCAAAATATTATGCACTCCGACCGCCTCTAACACACTCCGCATCGGCCCGCCGGCAATTACTCCAGTGCCTTCTGAGGCAGGCTGCATATAGACTTTCGCCGCTCCGACATTTGAAGTAATCGGATAATACAAAGTGCCATCTTTGAGTGGAACTTCCTGCATTGCTTTTTTGGCTTTGTCCATTGCTTTTTGAATCGCCGCCGGCACTTCACGCGCTTTGCCAGTGCCGTAGCCGACTTTGCCATTGCCATCGCCGACCACAACTAACGCCGAAAAACCAAAGATTCGACCACCTTTTACCACTTTGACAACGCGGCGAATATTGACTAATTTTTCAATATATTCGCTGTCTTCGTCATTATTTTTTTTGTTATATTCAGCCATTTTTTGCCTATAAAAATTCAGCATAAATTTATCTTTTTTTGTCAATTCTTTTTTAATTGCTGGAATAAAAATGCGTTTTCTAATTGCTGGAATGCCAAAATCATCAGGGCTTAAAATTAAAGGGCTTGCGTTTATTGCATATCCTAATTCATCTAAAGTATTACAAATTATTTCAAAGGTTTTACCATCGTCATGGGTTACCAAATTTTGCACATTTTCAAGTAATACATAATTAGGATTGTGATGCTTAATAATTCTGGCAACTTCAAAAAATAATGTGCCTCTTGTATCTTCAAAGCCTTTGCGATAGCCGCCTTTTGAAAACGGCTGACAAGGAAAACCTGCAAATAAAAAATCAAAATCAGGAATATCTTTTTCATCAACTTTGGTAATATCGCCTGCAAAGTTGCCTGAATAAAATAATTCTTTGTTATGACTCAAAAAGTTTGCTTCGTAAGTTTTTCTAGCATTTTCATCAAATTCGCTGGCGAAAACGCATTTTCCGCCAAGGTTTGCAGCGGCTAAATGAAAACCGCCAATTCCTGCAAATAAGTCAATAAAAGTAAATTTTGATTTATTTTCATTTTTATAAATTGACTCTTCTTCAAAGTGGTCAAATATGCCCATCTGAAAACCATCTGCCACATAATCCAAATCTTTGTCGTGCTTTAAGGCTTGATAAAAACTGCTGTGTCCGCCTTTGGCGATGATGACAAAATCCAATAGAGAAATGCCCATAATTTGCCCGGCTTCGCTGATTTTTTTGGCGATTTTTTCATCTTGTTTGCTGGGAGTTGCATCGCCGCTGGGGTGGTTGTGGGCGAGAATTATATTGGCGGATTTATTTTCCAAAGCACTGGAAAAAATCTCTCTGGGGTGGATTAAACTTTTATCCAGCAAGCCAATACTTAGAGTTTCTTTTTTAATTAGCGCATTGCGGCTGTCAAGGTGCAGGCAGATTAAATGTTCTTTTTTCTTATCCCGAATATCAAATGTAAGAGTCAGCACATTTTGCACATTTTTAATAATCAAATCAGTACTATTTTGCTCTTGATAAAAACGTTTAATCAGGGCAACTGCACTATAAATTTGCATGGCTTTGGCTTGCCCGATGCCTTTGATTTTCAGCAAATCATCAACACTAATATTCAGAAAATCTTGGTTGAATTTGGTAATAATAGTTTTGGCAAGGGCTTGCACATTAACGCCTTTAATCCCGCTACCGAGCAAAATTGCCAGCAGGTCGGTTTTGGATAGGGCGTTGGCTCCTTTTTTGAGTAATTTTTCTCTGGGGCGGTCAACTTTTGGGAGGTCTTTGATTTTTGGCATAAAATTATTCTACATCATTACAAATCAGCTCGGAGTTTTGGTTGGTGTGGTTTTTTTGTTTGGCGGAGTCGGAGCGGGCGGATTCGATGCTGTCGAGGTAGGTTTGGTCGATGTCGCCGGTGATGTATTTGCCGTCAAAACATGAGCAATCAAAGTTTGTAATCTCTTTATTTCCTTGCTGGACGCACCAGATTAAATCAGTTAAATCCTGATAAATTAGCTTGTCTGCGCCGATTGCAGTGCAGATTTGCTCAGTGGTTTTGTCGTGGGCGATGAACTCTTTGGCGCTTGCCATATCAATTCCGTAAACATTCGGATGGCGGACTGGCGGGGAGGCGGAGGCGAAAAATACTTTGTTAGCGCCGGCGTCTCGTGCCATTTTGATAATCTGCTGGCTGGTGGTGCCGCGCACGATTGAATCATCTACTAATAATACATTTTTGCCTTGAAATTCTAAGCCGATGGCGCTGAGTTTTTGCCGCACTGATTTTTTCCTCTGCTTCTGTCCGGGCATAATAAAAGTGCGGGCGATGTAGCGATTTTTGATAAAGCCTTCGCGGTATTTAATGCTTAATTTATAGGCTAATTGCAGGGCGGCGGTTCTGGAGGTATCGGGGATTGGAATTACCACATCAATTTTCTCATTTTGCCATTCTTGCTTGATTTTTTCTGCCAATTTATCCCCCATTCTCAGGCGCGATTTATACACCGAAATATCGTCAATTACCGAGTCCGGACGGGCAAAATAAACAAACTCAAAAATGCAAGGCGAATAGTTTGGTTTTTTAGCGCATTGTTGCTAAAAGAATCGGTTCGCATATAAGTAATGGAGCCTTCACGGTAGAGATTTTGCGCCAAAGTCATAGTTTGCTTGACCGAAAATCCGAGTTT
>JAAOIF010000060.1 GCA_015163925.1 Candidatus Thioglobus sp. | reverse complement strand
TGCTCAATGCTAACGCCGCTTCCGGGACAATATCCTCCGCCACCACCCGAACAGTCGCCTCAGGTTTTAATTCATCATTTTTCCAAGTCGGATAATCAGCCAAAATCAGCCTTAGTCAAATAGTGTAGCGGCGATTTTATCAGCCCAATCGGCGAACTCTGCTACTTTAAAAATTTCCTCGCCGATGGCGCGTTGCATATCGGAAACCAGCATTACGCCGAGTTCTTTTTGCGGGAAATCACGGGCAAAATTCAGAATATTGCCCCAGATTTTTTGTGAATTTTTATTACCTTTGACGCTAATTGCCCGTCCCACAAGGGCTGCACAGATGGCATATTGCAAATCTATGGCGGCTGGAATGCTGACGGTTTCGCCATTTACAATAGCGTCTAAATCTGGCAAATCGGCTAAATGTTCAATGAAAGTGGCGACCTCAACTCCAGCTACTTCGCCCACACAAGCACTTGCTGCTTGCCTAAATAAGTCCAAATCTGCGCCGAATTTTTGTAAAGCCCGATGAGTAAATTCCCAAGTTCTGGGCGATGGAAAAGCCACCGGATTATGCGCTGAATCAAAGGCAAACAGATGCTCGGGGCGGTAGCGCAAAAATCCAATAATCCGCTCATCAATGCCGTTTTTATACGCCCAAGCCACCCAATCATCCAAATCTACATCCAACTCATAATGCGAAAAACGGTTCGCCAGTGGCGCTGGCATTGAGTAAGTAACGCCCCTGTCGCCCTGCCGATTGCCAGCAGCGAAAATCGCCCAGCCGTCTGGCACCAAATAATCGCCCAAACGCCGGTCTAAAATCAGCTGATAAGCGGCGGCGGAAACGGTCGGCGGCACGGAAGTAATTTCATCCAAAAACAAAATCCCCTGCTTGCCATGACGCTTGGAATTCGGCAGCAGAGAGGGAATTGACCAATCCACCCATTCGCCATTTTTAAAAGGAATTCCACGCAAATCACTCGGCTCCATTTGCGATAAACGAATATCAATTATCGTAATATTATGCTTTTCCGCCACAGCTGCAATAATTTGCGATTTGCCAATGCCCGGCGCTCCCCAGAGCATAACCGGCGTGTGATTGCCGCTGATAAGCGAATTAAATTCTTGGTTGAGGATTTTGCTAATTTGTTCTGGGCGCATAATTTTAGGGCAAAAATATGGTATTTTACTACCAAAATACAATGAGGTAAAATCACTAATTATGAATATTATTAACGGCGGCGGCGAGGAAATATTTGATTTCCCATGCGACTACTCAATCAAAGTTTTCGGCAAGACTAATGGCGATTTAGAGCGCCAAGTTTGCCAAATTATCAGCGGGCATTGTGGCAAATTAAGCTCGGAGCAGATTGCCACAAAACTCAGCTCCAAAGGCACTTACACCGCCATTACCATTAAAATTATCGCCGAGAATCGCAGCCAGTTAGAGGCGCTAAATTCCGACTTGCAAAATTGCAAATTAGTCGCTTATGTGTTATGAAAATAATTGATTTAGGCGTTGAAAATTATCAAATCACTTGGGATAAAATGCGGAATTTTAGCGCCCAGAGAAACGCTGAAACCACCGATGAGATGTGGATTGTCCAGCACCCAAGCATTTTCACCGAAGGCATTTCCAGCAAACCAGAACACCTACTCATAAGTAGTAATATTCCGCTGCTGAAAACCGACCGCGGCGGGCAAATCACTTATCACGCGCCCGGACAGCTGATTATTTATTGCTTAATTGACATAAAACGCCTCGGCATCGGCGTTAAAAAAATGGTTGATATTATCCAATTTAGTATTCTTGAGCTGCTGCAAAATTATTCTATCAAAGGGCATTTAAAAGCTGGCGCACCGGGGGTTTATGTGGATAACGCCAAAATTGCTGCACTCGGTCTGAAGGTCAAAAACGGCAAAACTTATCATGGTTTGAGCCTAAATATTGATATGGATTTAGCGCCTTTTGAGCAGATAAATTCTTGCGGCTATGCCGATTTAAAAGCCACTCAACTTGCAGATTTAACGGATAATATAGACTTTGAAAAAGTTAGTTTAGAGCTGTGTAATTTACTAAAAAACAATGTTGCAAACTGTTGAAATTCAAAGCCTGAGGGGCAAATCCAAAGTTTCACGCTTGAAAATTAAGCCTGATTCTCAGCGACAGCCGCTCAAAAAACCTGATTGGATTAGGATTAAACACGGCTCAGGGACTAAGGTTGCCGAGCTGAAAAAAACCCTCAGAGAACAAAAACTTTTTACTGTTTGTGAGGAAGCCCAGTGTCCAAATCTGAGCGAATGTTTCAATCACGGCACCGCAACTTTTATGATTATGGGGCAGATTTGCACTCGCCGCTGTCCGTTTTGTGATGTCGCTCACGGCAAGCCGAAACCTCTTGATTCCAATGAACCAAAGCATTTGGCGGCTACTATTAAAAAAATGGCGCTGAAATATGTGGTGATAACTTCGGTTGACCGAGACGATTTGCGCGATGGCGGCGCCGGACATTTTAAGGCTTGCATTGATGCAATTCGCCAGTCCACTCCGCTGGTGAAAATTGAGATTTTGACCCCTGATTTTAGAGGTCGGGTTGAGAGAGCACTGGAGATTTTTGCCACTTGCCCGCCGGATATTTTTAACCATAATTTAGAGACCGTGCCGAGCCTGTATCCTAAGGTGCGCCCGGGTTCAAGCTATCAGCATTCGCTAAAATTATTACAAGATTTTAAATCTCAGCACCCGCAAATTACTACTAAATCTGGGCTGATGCTTGGGGTTGGTGAAAATCAGCAGCAAGTGCTAAATGTGCTTTCAGACCTGCGTTTGCACGGAGTTGATATGCTAACTCTGGGGCAATATTTACAGCCGAGCCGGCATCATTTAGCGGTTGAAAAATACATTCACCCCGAGCAGTTTGATGAGTATAAAATCTTGGCTTTGGAGCTGGGATTTTCGCAAGTAGCAAGCGCTCCGATGGTGCGGTCTTCCTATCATGCAGACTTGCAAGTGCTGGGTGAATTGGTTGGCTGAGACTAATTTAGCTGGCTTTTATCTTCTGTTTTCAGCAAACTTTGAGTGTCAATATTGTCGTTTTTAATTGGCTTACTAACCGGTTTTTTAAGTGCTTTTTTGTTATTAATTATTAGTTCAATCCACTTTTTAACATAAATATAAAACTGGCTAATTTTGATGTTTTTAGCACTTTTGGATTTGGCTGTTTTGGTAATATTATACTTATCGTCAAAGTCCGAATTACTTGCCAATAAGCCCATATTTATAGCAATATCACGGAAAGCAGCCTCGCCGGCAGAGAGCATTCCGAGTGGAATTACCAGCAGCGTCAGCAGCGTAGAAATCATCACTCCAAACAGTAATGAAATCGCCATTCCTTGAAAAATCGGGTCGGACAAAATCACGCTTGAGCCGCCAACCAAAGCGAATGCGGTAATCAAAATCGGACGCGTTCTGGCGCTGCAAGAGCTGACCACCGCATCAAAAAACTTGACCCCTTTGGAGTATTCTTGCACGGTAAAATCCACCAAAAGTATCGAATTTCGCACAATAATTCCCGCCAAAGCAATCCAGCCAATCATTGAAGTAGCAGTAAATTCAGCATCAAGCAACCAATGCCCGGGCACAATTCCAAGTAGCGTCAGCGGAATCGGCGCCATAATCACCGCCGGGACGACAAAATTGCCAAATTGCCAAACCACCATCATATAAATCACCACCAGCGCCACAGCAAAAGCAGTGCCCATATCGCGAAAAGTCTCATAAGTAACAGTCCATTCACCGCCCCACTCAAAGCTCGGCACCGTCTGATTTTCCGGCGCACCAAGATATTCGCCTTGCAGCTGCTTGCCGTCAATATTTTGGTATTTTAGCAACAAATCATCCACTCCAAACATCGCATAAATCGGCGCACTCAGCCGCCCAATCGGCTCGCCCAAAACATATTCAACATCGCTCAAATCTTTATGGAAAATCAGCGCATCTTGCTTTTTATAAACAAACGAGCCGAGCTCAGAAATTGGAATCATAGAACCATTTTGCGCCGGCACCGGCAGCTGCACCAAATAAGACAGCTGAGAACGCTTTGACAGCGGCACTTTCAGCGAAACGCGTGATGGCTCTAAAGCATTTTTGAGCCGAATTGTGGTTACCTCAAAACTGCTCATTGCCATCGCCAAAGTCTCTTTAATAGCCTCAGTACTAACGCCAAAATGCGAGGCTTTGATGGTATCAACCTCAAAATTTATCACCGGATATTCGTCCCGCATCAGATTATCAACATCGGTCATTGTGCCGGATTTCTTGAATAAATCGGTCAAATCCTGTGCCAATTTGCGTCTGCTTTTGTCATCCGGACCATACACCTCAGCCACCACAGGACGCAGCACCGGCGGGCCCGGCGGCATTTCCACCACAGCATAATTTGCTCCAGCCTCAGCAGCAATTTGCTTGACTAATTCCCTTGCCTCCAAAGAAATCTGATGGCTGGAGCGCTGCCGGTCGGATTTGTCAACTAATTGAATTTGCAACTCGCCCTCTGAGGATTTTTGCCGTAGATAATAATGCCGAACCAAACCGTTGAAATCAAAGGGTTTGGCGGTTCCGGCGTAGGTTTGCACAGCCACCACTTCGGGGATTTTTTTCAACACTTCTGCCATTTTATGCAGGGTTGATGCAGTGTTAGGAAGTGCGGTCCCATCGGGCATATCAAGCACAACGCTAAACTCTGATTTGTTATCAAGCGGCAACATTTTGACCGGCACGGCGGTGGTGTAAAACATTGACATTGACATAAAAAAAGTGATGAACAGACCCAGCAAAAAGCCCCAGCCGAGTGTTTTTTTATCCACTAATTTCAGAATAGTTGAGTGGAAAAATTTGTGCATTGCCTTAGTTTCCTTCTGCTCTTTTTCGTGCATTTTGTGCAAAATATCAAGCGGCGGGACGAATTTCATAATGAAATAAGGGGTAAAAACAAAAGCGGCAAACAGCGAAAACATCATTGCCACCGAGCCTAAAATCGGAATCGGCGCCATATACGGCCCCATCATTCCACTCACAGCAGCCATCGGCACTAAGGCGGCAACTACGGTGAAAGTCGCTAAAATAGTGGGATTGCCGACCTCACGCACCGCATCAATCGCCGTCCCAATAGTAATTTTCTTGTCAATCAGCCAGCGCCGATAGATATTTTCGGTGACGACAATCGCATCATCAACCAAAATTCCGATGGAGAAAATCAGTGCAAAAAGGCTTACTCGGTCAATGGTCATACCCAGCAGCCAAGCGGAAAATATGGTCATCAGCAGCACCACCGGAATTACTAAAGTTACCACAATCGCCGGACGCACGCCGAGCGCAAACCAGACCAATAATGTTACCGCACCGGTGGCAATAAACAGCTTAGTAATCAACGCATTAACCTTGTCCTGAGCGGTTTTGCCGTAATTTCTGGTAACGCTAATTTCTACATTATCAGGAATTACAATCAGCCAATCCGGCGTAATGGACGAGCACGCCTACGCTTGGGCGAATTATTTGCTTGGAAATGACTTTTTCGCAGCGGTGCTGGAAATCACTTTTGGCGGCTTGGAATTACAAGCAAAAGTTGATACTAATATCGCTCTGACTGGTGCGGATTTGGAGTTTAAAATCAACGAAAAATCAGCGCCGCTGTGGCAAAGTATTAAAATTTCCAAAGGCGATAAACTCACTTGGGGCAACCCAAAATCCGGTGTTCGGGCTTATTTTGCAGCAAAAAATGGCTTCAATACTGAGGAATTATTTGGCTCAAAATCAGTTAATTTGCGTGAAAATATCGGTAATAAATTGGCTGCTGGAGACGAGTTGAATTGTGAGGAAAATCAGCAAAAAATTCACAGTTCCACGCCGCCAGAATATCTGCCAGATTACTCTTCTGAGCTGATTTTGCGCTTGCTTCCGAGCTATCAATTTAGCCAATTTAGTATCAATCAGCGGGATTTATTTTTCAACCAAAATTACACAATTAGCACTAATAATGACCGAGTCGGCTGCCGCTTAAACGGCGCTCCAATGGCACTTAGCAAGGAAAACAGAATCTCCGAGGGAATGAGTTACGGCAGCGTGGAAATCGCCACAGACGGGCTGCCAATTATCCTCTTAAAAGACGCGCCAACCATGGGCGGCTACGCAAAAATCGGCACAATTTTTTCACTTGATTTAGCCAAACTCGCCCAAAAACAACCCAACACAAAATTGCGTTTCAAGCTAATAAATATTTCCCAAGCCCAAGCCGAACGCCGCGAATTTGATGAGTTTTTTAAGGCATAAATCATTCTCATCTGGCAAGCTGAAACCAGCCATAACACTTAGGAATATCTCAAATAAGGAATATGAGATTTGTTCCAAATGTAGAAATTAAATGTTATAATTTACGCCGATATGAAGACAATAATTAAAAAAGATGGCGATGGTTTTTTGGCTAAAATAGAGGGTCATCAAAATTTATTTGCATTTGCTTATTCCGAAAAAGAAGCGATTTTGGAATTAAAAAATGTCGTTGAAATGGTGATGGATTATCATCTTGAGCAAGCAAATGATGAAAGAATTATAAGGAATGAATTGGCTTCTACGGTAGAAAAATATGCCGTTCAAGTATAGAGAATTTGAAAGAAAATTAGCAAAACTTGGATATAAAATTGTGCGTCAAAAAGGCTCACATGTTATATTTTCAGATGCTAAAAATACTTTTCCAGTACCAAA
>JAAOIF010000005.1:13298-15116 GCA_015163925.1 Candidatus Thioglobus sp. | reverse complement strand
TTCTCCACCAGCCCCGCCTGATTGAGCGAAAACAAAATTTTATCACGCCAGCTGGCATAAATAAACAGCTGGAAAAGAGTTTTATTTGTTGGTGAGCAAAATATGATTGTTTACGGCTACATAAAAGGCTTTCAAGAAAGTTTACAATATTGTGATAAAACGCGCTCTAATTAGTGTTTCTGATAAAAATGGCGTGGTTGAATTTGCGCAATTTTTAGCCGCTAACGGCGTGGAAATTCTCTCCACCGGTGGCACGGCAAAACTGCTGTCTGAGCATAATATTCCAGTCATTGAAGTCAGCGATTACACCGGTTTTCCGGAGCTGATGGCAGGCCGAGTCAAAACCCTAAACCCCAAAATTCACGGCGGCATATTAGCTCGCCGAGGCACTGATGAAGCGGTTATGGCGGCAAATGACATCCAGCCGATTGACTTGGTAGTGGTCAATTTATATCCTTTTGAGGCGACTATTTCCAAAGCCGATTGCAGTTTTGCTGAGGCGCTTGAAAATATTGACATCGGCGGTCCGGCAATGCTCAGGGCGGCGGCGAAAAATCAGGCGGCGGTCACGGTTTTGGTTGATTCTGCCGATTACCAAAAAGTGATGGATGAGATTAGCAAATCTGGCGATACGACACTTGCCACACGCCAGCAATTAGCGCTGAAAACTTTTGAGCATACAGCCGCTTACGACGGGGCTATTGCTAATTATTTGGGCAAGGGCGAGGACGGATTTTCCAACACTTTGAACCTCCAATTTAACAAAATTTCATCAATGCGTTACGGCGAAAATCCGCATCAAAACGCTGCTTTTTATGCGGAAAAAAACATAAATTACTCTTGCGTAGCCGCCGCCGAGCAGCTGCAAGGCAAGGAAATGTCGTTTAATAATATGGTTGATGCCGATTCAGCACTTGAATGTGTGCGGGGTTTTGCTGAACCGGCTTGTGTGATTGTCAAGCACGCAAACCCTTGCGGCGTGGCGGTTCGTAGCGATATTCATCAGGCATATTTGGATGCTTTTAAGACCGATCCGACCTCTGCTTTCGGCGGCATTATCGCGTTTAATCGCCCGCTTGATAAAGCCTGTGCGGCGGCAATTATTGCCAAGCAATTTGTTGAAGTAATAATTGCTCCGAGCGTGGATGAGGCGGCTAAAACTGTGCTTTCCGCCAAGCAAAATGTGCGGGTTTTGGTCTCTGGAGATTTAAGCCCAGCCCAGTCGTCACTTGACTTTAAGCGGGTCAGCGGCGGATTATTAGTGCAAGACAAAGACTTGATGGAAATCAGCAAAAACCAACTCAAATGCGTTAGCGATTTAGCCCCGACCGAGGCACAAATCACAGATTTATTATTCGCTTGGAAAGTGGCAAAAGTGGTCAAATCCAACGCCATTATTTATGCCAAAAATCAGATGACAATCGGGGTCGGCGCTGGGCAAATGTCACGGGTTTATTCCGCTAAAATCGCCGGTATCAAAGCCTTTGACGAAGGCTTAAAAGTGGCAGGTTCGGTGCTGGCATCAGATGCGTTTTTCCCCTTCCGAGACGGCATTGATATGGCAGGCGAGGCGGGCATTAAAGCGATCATCCAGCCCGGCGGTTCAATGCGTGACGCAGAGGTAATTGCGGCAGCCAATGAACACAAAATCGCTATGGTTTTCACTAATATTCGCCACTTTAAGCACTAAATTATTAATAATTATCTGTCACCCTGAACAAACCCTGTCACCCTGAACTTGATTCAGGGTCTCATCTAACAAGCAGGGTCTGCATTCCTCTACGGGCAAGGCTCGTGTCACAAGTCAATATTTTCCAC